>JBQTJD010000246.1:0-10802 GCA_052387475.1 Anaerolineales bacterium
AGCCATGGCGGCTGGATTGACCGATCATGTCTGGACGATGGACGAGCTACTCAGCTTTCGTGTGCCGCCCAATTACCTGTGCTAAGCGCTTTTTCGCTTTGTACCCGTTACAGGGACACTACCAAAAATGACACGTTCGCAAAAAACGGCAGTGATGCGGGTGCTGGCGATCGGGCTGATTGCACTGGGGTTGTTAGTGCTGGTCAATCTTGCACCAGCCAACTTCCTCGTAGCCGCCGCCATCCTGACAGGGATTTTGATGTTGCTGGGATGGTAAGCCGCTACTTTTTTTGTGCCGTCATGGAGTGGAAGGTTCGCGCGGTGACCCAGCCGTACAGCACATGCGTCAAAAACGGCATGACGTTCTGGGCCATCGGCTGGCGCGTCCTGCGCGAGGTCAGCCCGAGCGCGGGAACGATGGTCGCACCGATCAGTCCGACAATTCCGCCAAAGAGCAGCCCATGGACCTGATGGGGCAGATGCAACCGATTCTGCACGACGCCATACACCGCGCCCCAGGCTGCGCCATATCCCCAATGAATGGCCTGCCCGGCGACTTGCTTTGTCTTTTGGTCGATGGGTGTGTCCAACACATCTTTGGCCACTCTTGCGGCCAGCTTCTCGGTCGGCTCTTCCCGTTTCGATCTGATCCTGCCTCTTATGCCGGCCGGCTTGCCATCTAACTTCAGGCCAAACCGGCTCAACAATGGCGGCGCACTTTTCATTGCGGAGGTAAGCGCCGTCGTGCCGGCCATTCCGGCCATTGCGCCTTTCACGATTGCGCTGAAGACATTTTCTCTGCGGGTCATCTTGTTTTTCCTTTCCAGTGACATCCAGGACTGATGTACGTCCATCTCAAGTCGGAGCGATTGGCCTACAAGCCGAGTGCAGCAGTCTTGACCATGACGTTGCTCCCGAGGAGAAGGACTTAAGGCGGACTCGCCTCAGAATAACATCTGGGCAGCCAGACAAAATCAGGCTTAGGCCTATTGTGTTGTAGGACAGATCACGGGGCGGCCTCGCCATCCAACTGACAGAGGGCATAGACAGGGGAAGAAAACGATAACGGCGGGCCGGCGGTCACGTGCCTATCACTTCAGGTCTGTAATCGCCCGCGCTCGATACACGTCGGCGGCCTCGCGCACCAGTTGCCCACATTCGATAGCGGCATAGCGTTGCTCAAGCAACTCGGCCAGCGCCAGTAGTTCGGCGTGTGAGGCGCGGCCCGGGCGTAGCAAGCCATACATTCGCAAAACTTCAGCATTGGGCACTGCTGTCAGTTCAGCGGCGCGCGTGAGGTTGGCCGCCAACTGAGTATAGCCGTGCGCGCGCGCCACCTCAGCCTGCGCCCGCAACGTCTCCGTGCTGATCTGCACATCCGCCATCGTCAACGCTTCAACGGCCTCCGGCGCAATTTCCACCAACGGTCGGCCACTTGCGGCGTGCAAGGACGCGGCGGCGTTCTCGCGTAATGGGTAGTTTTTTTCGTTCATTCATTTCTCTCGTCGCGATTGTGAACGAAGGCGTACACGGATTACACGGAAACACACGGATCGCACTGATCCAAAGAAAGGACTCCGTGCAATCCGTCCAATCCGTGTGATCCGTGTACCCGCTGGACATTGATCCCGCAAGCTGTTCATCTCAAAAGTCCGGCTCCCAATCAAAACGCAACTCCACCGGCGGTTGATCTTTCACTAATTCCGTTTCGCGCCGATGCAGCAGCGCCGTCTTCACGATGAGCCGCAAGCGCGCCCAGTTATCCACCTGCACCGGCACCGGCGTCGTCACCCGGTTCAACGCATAGCGCGCGGCGTTGCGGCCGATGGCCTGATACGTTTCGAGCGTCAGGCTGGGCGATTGCGGGAACAGCTCCAGGTTGTTGAGCCGTGCCAGGCTGCGCTTGTGGATGATGGTGGTGCCGCGTGATTGCAGGCCGACGCCGATGCCCGACCCGCTGAGCTGCGCGCCGATCTGCCCGATGGCGGCGCAATCCGACGTGTGATAGACCTTCACAATCCGCGCCGTCAATCCTTCGCTGGCCACGCCTGTAAGTAGAGCGGCCAGCACCGCTTCGTGCTCCAATCCTGCGATCGTCTTGGTCAGCGCCGTGCCAAAGGCCGGGCCGACCGCGACGACAACTTCCACGTGCGAGCCAACCCGCGCGGGACCAAGCTCGGCGAGCTTGGCGCTGGGCACGCCCACTTGGTCGGCGATGAAATCGCGCGGCGACTTGACTTGCGGGAGTTGTTGCAGTTCGTGCCAGCGTTCGGCGTCCACGCGATAGCCGGTGCCGGGGCCGGTGTAATCATTGGGTTGATTAATCGCGCTCTGCACGCGGAAGTTCGAATCAAAGATGGCTGCCGGTTGCAGATAATCACCTGCCACCCGCTGCCGGCCCATCTCCAGCAAATGCGCGGCGACCTGCGGAAAGCCGCGTGCCTGCAACGCGCGTATTACGGCGAGAAGGGTTTGATCACCCGCGAGGAACTGATCCGCTGCGGCCAAGTCGGCGACCACGTCGCGCGCGGGCATATCCTCGCTATTGTGCGCGGTGACGGCGGCTTCGATTTCTTCATCGCGGATCGGCGGGAAGCCGAGTTCGGCGTACACGGCCTGTATCGCGCGCGCAGCCTCCCGGCGGATGTGCAGGGCCTGCGCTTCGGTGATGGGCCGCGTGCCGCCTTCCACTTGCATGTCGCGCTGCAACACGCCGTAATCGTCCAAATCATCGACGTCAAAGTTGCCGCCGCCAAACAGGTTATCACGCTTGGGGATGGCGCTGAAGCCGGAGAAGATAAAGTCGGTGCCGGGGATGAATTGCAACATCAGCTTGGCGCTCTTACGGATGGCAGAGTGCGAGGCCAGCGCGTCGTTGCCCGAAGCCACTTCGAGGCCGAGCATCGCCGCCAGCAAGTTCTCGGCCAGCACCGCGCGCACACCACCGGGCAGGGATTCGGGCAACGCGATGCACGAGATCGAACCGTTCTGCACGCCCTGGCTGCCCGCGCCGCGCGTCACAAGCAAGCAGCGCGCTTCGAGGTACAACATCGAGCAGCCCTCGGCGTGGCCCATCAATGCTTCTGATCCGGCGCCCGAGGTAAACCGTACCTTCACACCGCGCGAGGCATACGCCGCCGAGAGGAAGGCCTTCGACCACGGGGTGTCGTCGCCATCCACAAAGGCGCGCTCGGTGCCGTATATGGAGAGCGTCTCGGCGTACGTCGTCAATCCCTTCATCGCCAGTTGCAGCCCGAGCGCCTCTTCCACCGAGCATTGCGTCAGCACCCCGCCGCGCCCGGTTTGGCTACCGATCAAAATCGCGAGCGCGTTGAACGGTGCGTAGCGCGCCACACCGACTGTCGTCTCGATCTCGGCGAAACCGCGTAGCGCAGCCTCGGCGGCGTCGGCGGCGAGCAGCGCTGGATGTTCGCGCCGATTGGTGACGTGCGCCTGATTGGCCGGCGTGCGCCGCGCCCGCATCTTCGCCAGCCCCATCATCATCTCCAGCACCGACATATGCCGGACGATGTCTACGAGTTTGGCGGGCGTGCAGCCGGCGGCGAGGCGCAGAATGACGGCGCGCGGCACGTTGATGTCGGCCAGCATGCGGGCGAGGTGCAACGACGGCATCGCCATCGCTTCTTCGGCCATGGTGAGGTCGAGGCCGTGCTCGGCGATGAAGGTGTCGAGCATGTCGAAGCCGGCTCGCGCGCGGCCATCCATCGCCGCCACGCAGCCATCTTCAATCCGCAGACTCGGTTGCGGGTCATTCGGGCCGTCGGCGACGATGAGGCCGGCTTCCGGCCACGGCTCGACAAAGGTTTCGCGATTGATCTCGCGTTGCTCAAGGGCCTCAAAGCGGCGGGAGCGAGGAGCTGTCATTGAGAGGTATGGAACTGCTTAACGCAAAGGCGCAAGGGCGCGAAGGGAAAAAGAAAACAACTTCGCGACTTTGCGCGGCATGCTTGCACACACGGCGTCCTTGGGTTTCAGAACTGACTTTATGCGTTCCGTCATTCCCGCGAAAGCGGGAGTCCAGTACCGAGGGAATGGATACCCGCTTTCGCGAGTATGACGTTGGCGAGGTATCTTCATCAACCGATTGCCGCCACACATGCGCGCGCGGCGGCGGTGATTTGTTCGAACGCGCCGGTGGCTACGGCCTGCTTCGACACCAGGTTGCCGCCGATGCCGACGGCTACTGCGCCCGCGGCCAGGTAGTCACGGGCGTTCTCGGCGCGGACGCCGCCGGTGGGCACAAGCTTGTGAAACGGCATCGGCGCGAGCGCGTCTTTCAAATAGCGCGGCCCGCCTTGTTGCGCCGGAAAGAGCTTGACCAATTCGGAGCCGGCCTCATGCGCTTCGAGCAACTCGGTCGGCGTAAATCCTCCGCACACGATGGGCGTATTGCGATTGATGCACGCCGCGATGACAGCCAGGCGCACCGCCGGAGTGACGACGAACTGCGCGCCGGAGTCAATCGCGGCCTGCGCGTCCTCCGCCTGCAACACCGAGCCGACGCCGGCGCAGACCGCCTCGCCCAACGCGCGCCGCGTCGCCGCCACTGCTTCAATCGCGCCTTTGCCCGTCAGCGTGAACTCCAACACCGGCACGCCGCCGGCCACAAGCGCGCGGGCCACCTCTACCGCGCGGCTGTAGTCGTCGAGCCGGATGATGGCGATGATTTTGTGGTCGATGATTTTTTGTGTCGGGGTCATAAATGTTTTGTTTGGGGTAGGGGCGGACGGCCGTCCCTGCGGAATTATCGTGCCACATCGTGATGATGTTCCGCCATTACCGCGTTGAGTTCAGCGCGGGAGGTGAGCACGCGGTCACCGTGCTGGGTGAGGGCGATGGCAGCCAGCGCCACGCCACGCTCCAGGCCCGCACACGGATTGGCATCGAGCAGACCGTCAAGCGCGCCCGCCGCGAAGGCATCACCGCTGCCGATGCGATCCACAATTTGCACTGGGATGGCAGGTTCAACGGCAAACGACTCGGCAGTGAGCAACGCCGCGCCGCGTTCGCCGAACGTGCAGAAGATGGATTGCGCGCGGGTCAGCGCCTTGAGTTGTGTCATCAATTCGCGCGGCTCGCCCGCGCACCCGAACAGCAGCGCGGCGTCCGCGCCTTTGCAGAACAGCATATCGGCCTCGGCGATGAGGGGCCGCAGCTTTTCCCCGGCGTTGGCCGCCTCCCACAGTTTGGCGCGGTAGTTCACATCGAAGCTGATGGTGACACCGGCGGCCCGGGCGCGCGCAATCGACTCCGCCACAACGGCGTAACAACTTTCACTCAGCGCGGCAGTGATGCCGGTGAGGTGGAGGAGGCGCGTGTCGAGCAAGTACTCCCAATCCACATCCTCGACCGACATGCGCGCGGCGGCGGAGTCTGCACGGTCATAGATCACTTGAATGGCGCGTGGCGCAGTCGCGTATTCAATGAAGTAAGTGCCGAGGCGCTCGCCGGGCACACATTTCACCGCTGAGACATCCACGCCATCCGCTCGCAGCGTGCGTACGACGGCGTTGCCCAATGTATGGTCGGGCAAACGGCTCACCCAGCCCACGCGCCGGCCCAGCCGGGCCAGCGCCACGCACACATTGCTCTCCGCGCCGCCCACTTCCACGCGCAGCGAGTGCGCCTCATCGAGCCGTTCGCCGTTGGGCACGCTCAACCGCAGCATGGTTTCGCCGAGGCTGGTGACATCGAAGCGCGGTTGTGGCGAAATAACGGTCATGAGGTGAGAGATTGCATCGAATTGCGCGAATTACACGAATTGAATACACGACGCGCCCGGCACCGCGACGCGTGTCACCGGCTCGCCCACACCATCCGCCGTCACCGGCAGCACACAAACCTCGCCGCTGTATTGATTGGCCACCAACACGAAATTGTCATTCGGCGCGATAGCAAAGTTGCGAGGCCAATTGCCGCCGCACGCTGGATACCCGAGCGAGGTGAGTTGACCGGCCTCGTCCACGTCATACACGGCCAGGCTGTTGTGGCCGCGATTCGACACGTACAGCCGCCGACCTGATGCCGAGAGATGAATATCGGCGACGGTAGTCTCCGGCGCGCCGGACGGGAGCGTAGCGAGAGTGTCCCGTTCGCTCAGCAGGCCGCGCGCCGAGTCGTATTCGAAAGCCGTCACTGTGCAATCGAGTTCATTGGCGACGTACAGCATGTGGCCGTTGGGATGGAAGGTGAGGTGACGGGGGCCGGCGCCGGGCCGGGTGCTCGCGCGCGAGTGCTCACGCAATTGGCCCTCGGCGCTGAGGGTGTAGACCACAAGCGCATCAATCCCCAGATCGGCGACGATGACGTGTTGCTGATCGGGTGTGAAGTTGGCCGAGTGCGCGTGCGGCCCTTCCTGCCGGTCAGCGCGCGGGCCGTCGCCGGTGTGCTGCACGAGGTCGGTCATCGCCCCGAGCGCGCCATCCGGCAGAATGGGGAATACGCCCACAGTGCCCGTGCCATAGTTCGAGACGAGCAGCCATCGGCCCGCCGCATCGAGGGTCAGATGACAAGGCCAGTCGCCGCGGCTCGGTTGCTGATTGAGTGGTTGCGCCGCCCACGGTTCGTGCTCAAAACGCAACGCCCACACAGCGCCGGAAGCGCCGTCGCTCCCCATCCCGGTCTCGCTCACCGTGTACAACCAACGCTGGTTGGGATGAATGACAAAGAAGGCTGGGTTGAAGATCCCGGCGAACACGCCGTGCGGGGCCAACGCGCCGGTCGCAGCGTCGAACCAAAACGCGTGCAGGCCGGGCTGATCGGCTTTGGCGTAACTGCCCACGAGAACGAGTGAGGTGGTCATTGGAGTTGCCTCAAGTCAATAACCAATAACCAATTGTCGGTTATTGGTTATTACCAATTCGTCACCGAGCCATCGCGCCGTCGCCAGTGCGGGGCCTCCCAGAATTTCCATGTCTGCGCTTCGGCAAGTTTCTCATCCAACTCCACGCCGAGGCCGGGGGCCGTCGGCACGGGAAAGCCATTGCCGACGAGGCGCGGCTGCACGGGAAACAGCACATCCGCGTCGTTCACACCGGCCTGACCGTAATAAAGATTTTCGGTCTGCGTCACGCGCACTTCGAGCCAGGCAAAGTTTGGCACGGCTGCCGCGAGATGGATCGTCGCTGCGGTGCAGATCGGGCCGAGCGGGTTGTGTGGCATCAGATCAATGTAGTGGGCCTCGGCCCAGCCCGCTACCTTCATCGCCTCGGTAAAGCCGCCGACGTTACAAATATCAACCCGTGCAAAGTCGGTGAGATGCTTTTCGATGAAGGGCAGGAACTGCCACTTGCTCGAGAATTCCTCACCCACCGCAAACGGCACATCGGTCAGCTTGCGCAGCGCTTCGTAGGCTTCGGGCGACTCGTCGCGGATTGGCTCCTCGATAAAGTCGAGCGTCCCCCTCGGCATGCGCTGGCAGAAGGAAGCGGTCTCAGCGATGGAGAGGCGATGGTGATAGTCGATGCCAAGCACGATCTCGCCCCCACACACCTCACGCGCTTTGGTCAGCCAGTGTGCGGTGAGTGGGATACTCTCGCGCGGCTCAAAGATTTCCGACTCGCCGACGAAGCCGCCCGCGCTCTCGGGCGCCATGGGCGAAGTGCGGATCACCTTCCAGCCGTGGCTCATCAACAACTGAATGTCTTCGATGAGTTTTGGCCCGTGGCCGCCAGCGGTCGCGAAGCACGGAATGGCGTCGCGCTGTTTGCCGCCCAGCAATTCATACACCGGCACGCCGAGCGCCTTGCCCACGATGTCATGCAGCGCAATGTCAATCGCACTCTGTGCGGCGAGCAGGACGCGCCCGCCCTCGAAGTATTGGCTGCGGTACAACTCCTGCCAGATGCGGCCACGTTGCATCGGGTCTTGCCCAATCAAAAACTCGCGGAAATGTTTGAGCGCGCCAACGACGGCCAGCTCGCGCCCGCTCAACCCGGACTCGCCCCAGCCATAAATCCCCTCATCGGTCTCCACCTTCACGACCAGTTGGTTGCGGTTGCCCACCCACACCGGGTAGGGTTTGATGTCGGTGATGCGCATGTTGTCGAGGCGAAGCATTCGCACTTGCTTCGCGCTATGGCGGTTTCCAAATTGACTTAGGCTAAATCCGTTCCAGTACAGACGCGCCGCGCCGCGGCGCGTCTCTACAGCCCAAATCAAAACGGAACCTGCTTTAAATTGGAAAACGTCGAATGCTTCGCTCTTATTCCTGATGACGCCAGCCGAGCATCCGTTCAGCTTTGCCGCAGTCGAAAAAGCCACGTTGGTCTGAGAGATCACGCCGAATGGCGGTGTTGGGATAATGTTGCCGCGCCAGCTCGAGTGATGGCTCGGCCATTTTGGTGTTGGGCGCAACGATGTAGAACACTTCATGACCCGTGAAGTCGGCAGTGAGCGCGAGCAGGCAGGCGCGCGCGGCCTCAGACAGCAGCGTGTACGCCCACAGATGCCGAGTCATGATCGGCGTCGGCCATTGCGTCGAGCGCTTCGGCTCAGTGACCAGCCCGTGGAAGCGCAGGCTGGCAATCGTCATCCACTCATACTGCCGGGCGAAGGCATCGGCCTGTTGCTCGAGCACCCACTTTGAGAGGCTGTAAGGGTCTTCGGCGTAAGTGGGATGTTTTTCATCCAATGGAAAGTAATCGTAACGCGGAGTGCGGCTGAAGGCCCCACCGATGGCATTGATGGACGAGGCCAGACACACACGCCGGATGCCGAGCGTCGCGGCGGCGCTGAGCGTGTTGTAACTCCCGGCGGTGTTTTCGATGTACACCACTGAGTCGGGATTGTTCAGCGGTGAACGGTGGGCGGCCAGATGGATGACGGCGTCGCAACCACGCAGTGCGGCCACTACCTCACCGAAGTCACACACATCGGCGACGAAGTAATCGGGGAGGCGGTCGGGCGGCGGGGGCACAGGCGAAGCTTGCGCTTGAGAAAGCGGAACAGTAGTTCCGCCGCGCAGCGGCGCGGGCAGCGCCCGATCTATGCTCAACACTGCATGGCCCTGTTCCTGCAAGTATGGAATCAGGGCGCGGCCCATATCCCCATTGCCACCGGTGACTGCAATTTTCATAGCCGAGCTACTCAGTTGGCTTTTGTTTAGAAGTGCGCATGGCTTCGGTTGCCAGGACGCTATTGACCGCGTCGTGCATGTGCGCCAGCATCAACAAACGCGCCTGCGATGCATTGCGCTCCCGCAACAATTCTGCAATCATCACGTGGTAACGGACCGTCCGCACCGTGAGATCAGGCTCCATGATGATCTGGCGCCGGTTATCCAATAATAGATCATTGATGCTTTGCATCATGCGGCTCAATACCGGGTTGCACGACGCCTGGGCAATCTTGAGATGAAACTGCACATCCAGCTCGGCGAAATCAAGACCCTGACGCGCCGCATCTTCCATCCGCACCGCTAGTTCCCAAATCTCGGTCAGTTGCGCATCGGTGCCGCGTTCGGCGGCCAGCGCGGCGACCTCCGGCTCCAAAATGCGGCGCGTCTCGGCCAACATCAGCATCGTGCCCGTATCCTGAAAGTGGCTGGCCAGCTCCGTGGCCGGGCGTGACCCGGTGATGAAGATGCCGCGCCCGTGCTCGATCCGCACCAGCCCGATGGACTGCAATGACTGCAACGCCTCGCGAATGGAGCCGGTACCGACGCTAAACTCCTCGGCCAGCCGGGTGATGCTGGGCAGACGCGCGCCCGGCAGCCACTCGCCGCCCCGAATGCGATGTTGCAACTCGTCGAACACCGTGCGATACACACGACCACCGCGATTGCCGCCAGACGGCGCGGCTTTGTGATCGTTAGAAGGTGGGGCTACGTGGGTCATAAAGGTTCTTTTCAGCGGTTACTCAAACGTCAGTTCCCAAATCGCGCCATCGCCGCCAAATTCCAGCACGTACAAACGGTTGTCAATCAGCACGGCGTCAATCGGATTCTGAAAGCCACGCGCGATTTGCATCGTGACGGACTCGTAGTGCTCGCCGCGCTTCGTTAATTGCAAATGCAACAGGTCCTGGCCTTTGTCGCTGAGCGTGCCGCCGGCCGCACCCCAACTGAGGATGAAGGCGTGCAGGGTGTCGCCGCTGCTGCGCAGGTCAGCCGGCAGCTTGTCGCTCGTCGCAAACAATAGCCCGAGTTGCGAGCGATTCGGCGTAAAGGTGTGCATCGGCTTGCCCTCGGCCACGGCGTCGTACTCCTTGCCGTCTGTGCCACGATTCCTGGCTGCGTCCGGACCCAGGTTGCGCACAGGCTCGGTAAACGGGCCGGGCGGCTTGGGAAAGTCGGGGTCGGTGCGATACGCGCCGATTTGCACGGCGGTGAAGTCGGGCGAAAGGCGTTTGTCGTAGAGGCTGCTGTAATCGGGAAACTGTTGAGGGTTGTCTTCATTCCCAAAGCGCCACGGATAGCCGTAGTGCAAGCCTTCGCGAATCCAGTTGAGTTCGTCAGCATAATCGGCGTCCGGCCCGTTGTCCCCGGCGAATAAATCGCCGTTCGGCGCAAATTCCAGGTCGTAGGCATTGCGCACGCCGCGAGCGTAAATGACGCCTTGCGCCTCCAATGCCGCTTCATCGCTGGGCAGCTTTAAGTCCTGGGCCGCAATGGGGATGCGGAAGATTTTGGCAGTCAGTGCGACTTCACGCGTTTTTGGAAACGCGCCTTTGTTGGTTTCTTCCTCGCCGTGGTCGGTGCGTGATCCACTGTTAACGTACAGCCATTGCCCATCGGGGCTGACGGTGATGCCATTGAACTGATGATCGAACGGCGTGCCGCT
>JBQTJD010000247.1:0-19549 GCA_052387475.1 Anaerolineales bacterium
GCACATGATGGCCGTGGTCTGTTCATCGGCGATTTCGAGCAGGCGCGCGATGCCCTTGATAAACCACTCACGCTTCATCACTTCCGGGTAATCGACTTCATGCAGGTAATCGGCGCCTTCAACGGGAAGTGCGCGACTTTTGAAGCAAGCCGGGTCGGAGGGCCGTCCCCCAAGATATTTGCCGGCAAAGGCATATTGAATCTGGCGCGCTGGTAAATGCTGTTCCAAACTTTCACGATTGAATTGCGGGTTGAAGCGGCTGAACGGCGCGCTGCGCACGTCCACCAGCATCATCACGCCGTTGTTTTCAAGCAACTGGATGAACTTCTCAAGGGTGTGGTTGCTATGCCCAATTGTCAGCAGTTTCATGGGGCTATTGTACCGGATGTCGCCGCAAGCCATCACGCTTCACGTTTCACGGCCCTCTCCATCAACGCCTGTATCCGCCCCACCATTTCCGCCGAGTTGGGGTGCAGGCCTTCGAGCAGCAAGGCGTTGGCATACAACTGCTCAATCGTGTCGTTCACCAAATCATCGTCGCCGGCGGTGAGGCGCACGGTCAATCCGCGCACCAGCACGTGCCGAGGATTCAGTTCCACGATGCGCTTGCGCACGACGTGGTCTTTTTCGAGCATGCGCCGCACCCGATCCATCTCGGCGTCGCGGCTGTCGGGCGGCGGTGGCGGCATCGGCTGCGGTTCAACCTGATCGCAGCACTCTACACTCTGGAACTCACACTTGACACCTAGACTTTTGCAAGAGGTTTATTGTTGGGGAAGTATAGCCGCGCCCTCAAATGCCGGAACTCCGTTTTCGAGCTCGGAAACGGGTTCCGGATCTGTTCAGATTGACGACGCCCACAATCAGGGCGACGGGGTCTGGGTCTGGGCCACGCGCGTCGCCTGACAGTTGCCGTTGGCCACCGGGTCAATCTCGGCCGGCGGGCAGTTGGTTGGTGTGGGAGCCGGCGTGCGCGTGTGCGTGGGCGTCGGCGTGTTGGTCGCAGATGGGCCGATCGTCGGCGTCGGCGTCCGCGACGGCGTGAGCGTGATCGTCGGCGTCCGACTGGGCGTCGGCGATGGGGCGGGATAATTGATCTTGAACGTGTCGCTCTTCTGGCCGCAGTTCTGATCGTTGCTCTGCCAGATCGCGACTTTGAATACACCAGGGAAGTAACCTGGCGGCACGTTGCTCATACCCAGCCCGAGCGGCACGACGACACCCGGCGACGGCGGCCCCAACTGCTGGCCCACGCCCAGGAAGAAAGAGCCGCTGTTCACCACGACCACTGGGTTACCCACGGTTTCCACCTGCCAGTTGTAGTCGCCCGGCGGCAGGTTCAGGTTATCACCGTCCTGCGCGCTTTTGAGATAGGGCGACGCGATGCAGCCGTAGGGACAGTCGTAGCCCTGGATGTTTTGATAGGCGCCGTTGTAATCCGTGGTGGTGATGGCGCCGGACACGTTGCAGTTCGGCGTCCAGGTCGGCGTGGCCGTTGGGCCGGGCGTAGGAGACAGGGTCCGGGTCGGCGTATTGGTGGGCGAGGACACCGGCGGCGGCGTGCCGGTGGGTGCAAAGAGCGCCTGCAGCGGAACGATCTGCTTGGCTTGGGTATTGCTCGCCCAGCGCAGTTGGGCAACCGCACTACCGGTATGCTCGAAAAATTGCATGACGATGTCATAGCGCTGGCAGGCCGTCATCACCACGGAGAGCGACTCAAGCTCTCGCAGTGAGCCGGTCGTCCAATCGTCAACGACCAACTGGCCGTTGACCCACAGCCGGACCCCATCGTCCACCTGGGTATAGAAAATGTAGTTCTCGGAATAGCCGGCCTGGACCTGCCCGATCCAGCGGACGGCAAAGCGATTGTTGCTGACCGCTGGGTCAGGCGTGCCGCCGCCCCAGTTGAAGTTGACTTGTTCATTTGCATGCAGAGCCGCCAGAGCTAGGCCATTCAGGTTCGCCGGGTAGCTGCCGGAGTATTGATAATACTCGCCGCGCAGGCCGGTACCGGCGCCCAGGCATGGGGTAGCGGTCGGCTTCGGCGTATTAGTGCGCGTCGGAGTCGACGACGGCGTGAATGTGTCTGTCGGCGGCGGCGTGGGCGATGCCGTGAACGTATTCGTCGGGGTATTGGTGCGCGTCGGCGTGAATGTATTCGTCGGCAGGCCAGAGATGCCCTCGGGCAAGACGATGTTGCGCGTCTTGCGGAAGGACTCGACAATCCCTTCGCGCGAAGCCTCCAGCTGGAGGTTCGGCCACAGCCAACTGAGGCCGGGCACGATGAGTGGATGGCGGAAGGTCACCACGACCCGCACCATCTCATCGGGCTGGCCGGGGCTGTCGGCATATCGGAACGTCGTTGGGGCGTACTCGTTTGGAACGAGGCACGGCGTCGGGAATCGGTACAGGTCGTCCGTCTCCTGTCCCGACGGCGTCGGCGAATAGAAATGCTGGTCGGCAGGATCCATGATGTCGCCGCACGTAGTCACGTTGAAGTAGCCGGAATGATGCGGCTGGCCGCGCTGCGCCGGGTTGAACGTCGGATAATAGGACGGGTTACCCAGGTACGCCTCATAGTCGCCCGAGATCGACTCGCTCGTATCCAGATTGATCGCCGGCGAACCAGCCACCGCCACGTCACGGATGGAGAGCAGGCGGGCGAAGTCCTGCAGAGCTGAGGTCAAGCGGTGGGCCTCAGCCGCATCGAGCGCGGGCAGCCCATCGTGCGCCAGCTGGCGCGGGATACGACAGTCGTTCGCCGGATCGGCGGGCTCGCCGTCGCTCGGGTTGTCGTACGTGTCTTGCAGGGTGCTCAGGATAAGGGGCTGGATGGGTGGGCTAGCCGCCGAGTCGGCGGGGCGACCATCGGCGTCATGGGTAGTGTAGAAATCCATTGCCGCGATGCAATACTGCTGGTCGAATTGTCCGGTGACGGCGTAGCGGACTGCAAAGCGGGCGCCGTTCTGAATCGCCAGCCAAGCGGCGAATAGCCGCGCGAATTCGATGATCCCGAAGGTCAATGCCAAGAGGACCGGAGCGACGAGGGCAAATTCAATCAACCCTTGCCCCACAGCGCGTTTTCGAGATGGCCCTGTGCATTTCAACATGGGTTACCTCGTCAGGCGCGTGAAGATTCTCTTGGCGATGTCTTCGAACACGGCGTGGAGCGCGCCGCCGCTGGGCGCGTAGTAGTAGTTCCCACAGCTCATCCGGGACGTTAAGGGTGTGCCATCAATATAGCCGCTGTCGGTGCAAGGGTCAGTCGCCCGATCACCGTCGTCGCCGACGGCGGCGACGTAGCGGAGTAGGACTTCACCTGCGTAGTTGGGCGGGTTGGCTGCCAGGCGACCCAGGGCAATGCTGTAGACTGCCATCGAACTGCCGTACAGCCGTTCATTTTCGTTGTACAGGTCCGTGCCTTGTCCGGTGCAGTTCTCGATGATGCTCCGACCCGGAAGATATTCGCCTTTGAAGTCCGGCGGGCAGTTGTTGGTCAGTGCAATCTGATCGGTCTGGTCGCGGGCGTAATCCTGAGCGTCGTAATAATGCATTGTGCCGCCGATGTTGGCCGCGCCGGATGAGCCGACGTAGATCGAGTCGGGCGGGCATTTGCCGGCGTCGTCGAATTGGTCCCACGCGCCGCAGTGGCGGATGTGAGGGTCATTTATGTAGGGGATGGTCGTGCCCGTATCCGGGTCCACGAAATTCCCGGCTACGCAGAAGGGCAGCCGCCAGCCGCCATGGCCGAGCGGCCCCTGGCAGAAGCCGCTGGGAAAGGCGTTCGGCACGCTGAAGCCGAATTCGTTTTGCAGTGGGCCGCCGGGCAAATCGGTCATGTTGACCGAGCCGTCGGAGAGGAAGACCATGATCCAGACCGCCTCCGGACGACCGGCGAACTTCAGAATGCTGCCACCGACGCGTAGACCGCAGCCGGTGCAGGTGGAAAGCTCTGAATAGGTGTCGGTCATGACGATCTGGTTGCACGTCGAGGTGTCATAGATCGAACAGCGATTGTTCACCGGGTTGTAGTACTCGCCCGCCAGGGGGTTGTACCCCGGGGGCTTATCGTCAATGTGCAGCTTGATGTCGTCAATAGCCTGGAACGCGCCTGCGGCGTAGTCCGGGCTGCTTGGATCGCGCGCACCGATGTCACCGCTCAGGTTGAATTCAACCTCGGGGTAGAAATCAAAGGTGACGATAGACACGCGGTCGTAGGGGGTGTAGAGGGTTTCGAGCAGATCCTTGGCCGCTTGCTTGGTGTCCCAGAGCGGGCGGCATTTGCCGGTCGGGTCTTCCACGTTGGTGTTCCGCTGGGCGTTGCAGGCCGCGGCCAGTGTCCCCGCTTGTTCAGGGTCGTTGAAGTTCGGATTGTCGTTGCCCATAGACATCGAAGTGTCTATGACCAGCACCATGTCAATCGAAGCGGCCTCGGAGATGGAATTGGCGGTGAGAGTCGTCTCAGACAGGCCGATGAGGGTCAGGAACGTGAACTGCACTCGCTGGTCAGCCAGTACCCGCACTTGCTTGCGGCGCGGTAGCGCACAGAGAGGGTCGTTCGGATCCTCCAGCGGGATGTCGTTGGTAATGGTATCGGTGGCGGCCCGGTATTCGTTGACGCCGGTTCGGGCCGTGTTGCACATCTGCACCACTAACGTCATCGCGTCCAAGTTGTTCATCTGTGCGAATTGCCGGGCGTTGCGGCCTATCGCCAGGAGGCCCTGCCCTTCGCGAATCTGGGAGGAGGCGGCTAGGGCTGCCGAGTCCAGCCCGCGGCGGAGGAAGGCCTGGTGGACGATGAGGATCCCGGTGTCAACGGCCAAGCCGACGAAAGCCGCAATGGCGACCAAGGAGATGGCAATCAAGACGATCGCCTGACCACTTTCTGCTGATCGCCGTGAACGAGTCTCTGTTGTGAGAGTCCGCATTGTCACCTTACCCATCCGTTTAACAGAGAACGGGCCTGAGTTGCCAGGCCCGACGTGGAGAAACACTATCCACTCTTGGCGGCCTGGCAATCATCGTCTGGGCATTCACCCAAGCATTAGACCCATGGCTTTGCGTCCCTGGCTTTTGCCAGGTTTGCCCTTGTCGAAGAGGTCAGAAGGAATCCCAGTTGCTTTTAGTGCCTCCGATAAATGCTCAAACAACCAACTAACCTGCCGGTAACTATATGCTTTGTTGGTCTTCTCGTGAGTTAGGCTTGGGGGATATTAGTTTGGGCTCGCGCTTGCGCCTAATCCGCACATTGAGCTAACGCACCCCGTTACACAAAAAGAGCCTGTGGCCAATGCCCAGGCTCTTTGCTTTTCGAAAACGTCTTGTCTTCTGACTACTGACTTCTGGCAACAGCCTTTTCCATTAGCGCCTGTATCCGCCCCACCATCTCGGCCGGGTTGGGGTGCAGGCCTTCGAGCAGCAAGGCGTTGGCATACAACTGCTCAATCGCATCCTTCACCAAATCATCCGCATCGCCGGCAGTGAGGCGCGCGGTCAACCCGCGCACCAGCACATGGCGGGGATTAAGTTCCACGATACGCTTAGGCACGGCGTAATCTTTTTCGAGCATGCGCCGCACCCGATCCATCTCGGCGTCGCGGCTGTCGGGCGGCGCGACGAGGCGCAACGGGCTATCCACCAAACGCTCGCTCACGCGCACGTCTGTCACTCGCTCGCCAAGCTGCAGCTTGAACCGCTCGATGAGCGGCTCAAGCTCCCCCAGCTTCACCGTCTCTGCGTCGGCATCGACTTTCGTCTCGAGGTCGCCACTGGCCGCGTTCTTCAACGCGAAGCCTTCGTAGTTTTGCAGACCGGCCAGCATGAACGAATCGAGCGGGTCGGTGAGAAACAGCACTTCGAGCTTCTGCTTGCGGAAGTAGTCGAGGTGCGGACTGCGGGCGGCGGTGGCGGCATCGTCGGCAAGCAGGTAATAGATTTCGCGCTGCTCCGGCTGCATACGCCCGGTGTACTGTGCGAGTGAAGTCAACTCGCCCTCAAGCGTTTGCGAGGTGGTGAAGCGCAGCAGCGGCTTGAGCTTGTCACGCGAGGGCGGATCGGCGGCCATGCCTTCTTTGATGAAGGGGCCGTATGTCTTCCAAAACTTGGCGTACGCTTCGGCATCCTTCGCCGCCAGTTCTTTGAACGACTCGACGACTTTATGTGTGACGGCGTTGCGGATACGCTCCAGCACCTTGTTGCTCTGCACCGTCTCGCGACTGACATTGAGCGGCAGGTCTTCGCTCTCCACCGCACCCTGCATAAAACGCAGGAAGTTGGGCAGCAGGTCTTTGGCATATTCCTGAATCAGCACCTTGCGCGAATACAGCTTCAGCCCCGGCTCTTTGCGCAGGCCGAGCATGCCCGGCTCGGGCCTGGCTGGCACAAACAGCAGCGCATAAATCTGCACGGGCGAATCGGTACTCAAATGTGCGCGGAGCAGCGGTGCCTCGAAGTCGAGCGTGAGATGCTTGAAGAAGTCGTTGGCCGCCTCGTCGGTGATTTCGGATTTTGGCTGCCGCCACAGCGGCGTCTGCCGGTTGACGGTCTTCTCGCCGAGATAAATCGGGAACGAGACGAAGTCCGAATGCTTGTGGATGATTTGCTCGAGCTTCCACGGCTCGGCGAATTCGGCGGCGTCTTCTTTGAGTTTGACGACGATGTCGGTGCCGCGCGTCTCCTTCGTCGCCGGCTCCAGTGTGAAAGTGTCATCGCCCGCGCACACCCACGTCCACGCGTCGGCGTCCGGCTGCCACGAACGCGACGTCACCCGCACTTCCTCCGCCACCATGAACACCGAATAAAATCCCACGCCGAACTGACCGATAAGATCGGCGACCTTCTTTCCCTCAGCCAGCGACTGCATGAATTGTTTCGCGCCCGAATGCGCGATGGTGCCGAGATTCTGCTCCAGTTCTTCGCGCGTCATGCCCACGCCGGTGTCGCTGATGGTGAGCGTGCGCGACTTCGCATCAGCCTGCAGGCTGATGCGAAGTTCGGCGTCGGGGTTGAGCACATCGCGATTCGTCAACATCTCGAACTGCAAGCGATGCAGCGCATCGGAGGCGTTGGAGATGAGTTCGCGCAGGAAGATGTCGCGTTCGGTGTAGAGCGAGTGGATGAGGATATCGAGCAGTTGCCGGATTTCGGCGCGGAAGGCAATCGTTTCAGTAGTCATGTAGTCACGTAGTCTGAAAGTCAAGTGGTCGCGCCGAATATATGCCTGAAGCGCCGAAAAAATGCAAGGGCGGCAGCCGATTGACCGGACATTAAACAAATTGAACGGATGGGGTTGCCATCCGTTCAATCCTGCTGTGTTTCCGTGCAATCCGTTGTTCTTTATTCGATTTCGTACGTCACGTTCACTTGCAGATTGACCTGCAACTGTCCGGTGGAAACGGGCACCGGCGCACCCCCGCCCTGCGCCACGCGGGCCTCAGCCGCGTAGGGTAGCGGCACGATGGGCGAATAGTAGCCTTCGCTGATGCTCACAATGCCCACAATCTTGACCCCGGCCGCCTGCGCCAGTTGCTCAGCGCGGGCTTTCGCATCGGCCACGGCCTTCGTGCGCGCATCCGCTTCAAGCGCCGACGTGTCAGCGACACCAAAGCCGATGCCGTAGATGCTGTTCGCGCCGGCGGCCACGGCTTCGCCTAATACGTTGCTCAACTTGCCCAGGTCACGAACGGTGACCGTGAGCGTGTTATCCACGTAGTAGGTAATCGTGCCTTTCGGCTGGCCGTCGGGGCCATAATCCTGTTGCGCGTTCACTGAGAAGTTCGATGTTTGCAAATCCTTCTCTTCAATGCCTAGGCTTTTCAACACCTGCGTCAGCGAGTTCACCCGGTCGGTGTTCGCGCTTACGGCTTTGCCTACGTCCCCATCGCGGGTGTTCACACCGATTTGGAGTGTCGCGACATCGGGTTGTCCATAGGCAATCCCGTTGCCGGTGACGCTGATGGTCTTTGGGCGGGCGGCATCCTCACTGGTGCGTGGGCTGCTGGCCGAAGCGGCTGGAGCTGCGCACGCGGTCAGTAAGCCGAGCGCGGCGATCCCGACCAAAATAATTGCTTGAATACGATTATGGGAATTCATTTTCTCTCCTGTTGATCCTTTCACAGAAGAGACGCCCGTCTAGCGGGGTGGGTTCCGTCAACAGATTGACCAGATTTTGTTTCGGATTGAACGGAGGAAATCCGTTCAATCCGTTGATTCAGCCAAACGTTTTTCCTGCGCCAGCAACTTTCGTTTGCGCTCTGCGCCCCAGCGGTAGCCGTGCAGCTTGCCATCCTCGCCCACCACGCGATGGCACGGCACCACCAGCGCCGTTGGATTGGTGGCACAGGCGCGGGCTACGGCGCGGGCGGCCGTCGGCTGGCCGATGGCTTTGGCCACCTCAGTGTACGAGCGCGTCGCGCCCAAAGGAATGTCACGCAATGCATCCCAAACTCGGCGCTGAAACGCAGTCGCGCGCACATCGGTCGGTAAGTCGAGATGCGGTTGCGCGCCGCGCAAGTATTCTACGATGGCATCCGCCCAGGCGCGCAGTTGCGAGTGCTCAGCCACGATGGTCGCCGAGGCGAACTCATGCCGCAGTTCGGCCTCCAGCGCGCGTTTGTTGTCGCCCAACTTCACCGAGCACACGCCTTTCTCAGTCGCCGCCACCAGCAAATGGCCGAGTGGACTGGCGACGATGGCGTAGGCGATCTCAATCGCTGGCGCGCCGCGTTGATACATTTTCGGCGTCATACCCATTTGCGCGGAGGCTTGCACGTACATGTGCGCGTTGCCATTGAAGCCGGAGTCGAGGGCCGCCTCGGTCACGCGCTGCCCGTCTTTCAATCCCTGTTTGAAGCGTTGCACGCGCAGCCCAAGGGCGTATTGCTTTGGCGTCACGCCCACGATGCGCTTGAACGTGCGCTGCAGATGATAGGGGCTGAGGTGAAACTGCGCGGCGAGTTCGGCCAGCGTGGGCGTGTCATCCACACGCTCTTCGAGCGTGCGGATGACGTGCTGGATCAACTCAAGATTCGCTTCGGGCGCTGAGAGTTTATCGGGATGGCAGCGCTTACACGCACGGTAACCAGCGATCTCGGCCTGCTCCGGCGTGTTGAAGAATTCGACGTTCTCACGTTTGGGCATCCGCGCCGCGCACGAGGGTTTGCAGTAGATGTGCGTGGTGCGGACAGCCATGACGAATTGACCGTCGTAGCGGGTATCGCGGTTGAGGCTGGCTTGCCACAGGTGATCGGTGGTGGTGTTCATGCAAAAAGAATAGCACGCTGCGACGGGAGCGCGCTATCCCAATTCTTGCGCTCCGATATCAACGGATTGAACGGAAAGAAATCCGTTC
This sequence comes from Anaerolineales bacterium, assembly GCA_052387475.1. Lineage (GTDB taxonomy): Bacteria > Chloroflexota > Anaerolineae > Anaerolineales > UBA6663 > JANWXR01. The sequence continues at coordinate 9,350 of JBQTJD010000247.1, forward strand.
AATCATCGGAATTCCCCGTTCAATCCGTTGACACGAGGCCGCACGTTAACAGTTCGCCAATCGCATGGATAACGATGCAGCCCGGGTCGGGAAACAGGCCGCGCGGGTCAATCAGCACCGGCGTCAGCCCCGCGCCGCGCGCGCCTTCGATATCGGCGTAGAAATTGTCGCCGACGTAAATTGCTTCTGAAGGGACACAGCCCGCCAGCGCTACGGCCCGGCGAAAGATTTCGGGCGACGGCTTCCACGCGCCGGCCTGCCCGGCTGAAAGTGTGAAGTGAAAGACATCGCCCAGGCCCAGCTCGGTCGCAATAGCCTCCAGCGGGGTGAGCCGATTGGAGACGAGGCCGAGCGTGTGACCCAATGCTCGCAACCGCGCCAGTGTGGGCGCTACATCCTCGGGCACGCGATTCACAGGCTGATAGCGCGCGGTGAATTTTTCATGCACTTGCCGGGCCAACTCGTCGGCATCGCTATTCAGATTGAAAATGCGAATCTGGCGCTCCGAGTAACGCATCCAAAACTCAGGTGTGTCCGCGCCAAGTTCTTCAATGTCTGTTTGCAATTCCGGCGCGATGGACCAATAGTAGTGCGTCCAGCGTTCACCGTGCGCGAGTTGCTCAGGCGTGAGCGTGTGACCAAGTTCATGCAAAAAATCGATGAACGTCTCGTACCCGTTCGGCTCATTGTGCCGCAACGTGCCATCGAGGTCGAAGAGGAGGGCTTTGGGCGTCATGCCGGGAGCAACATCATCCGGCGTCTTCGTCGTCGCGCGCTTCGACAGGGCGGCTCACCAGCTTGTAGCCGCGCCCCCGTTGCGTGAGGAGGTAGCGCGGGTGCAACGGTTCCGGTTCAACTTTCGCCCGCAACCGGCTGACCAGTTTCTCGATGCGGGCATCATCCACCCGATCCATATACTGCCCCCCCCACACGGTTTCGACGATTTGCTCTTTCGTCGTCAGCCGGTCGATGCGTTCGTGCATCAGCCGCATCAACCGGTATTCGAGGTCGGTGAGCACCGTGACCTTCACCCCATCTACCCACACCTCGCCGGCATCCTCATCCACCCGCACGCCGAGGGTCACCGTCTCAGGCACCTCGGCTTGGTGGCGCACGAAGGCGGCGAACACTTCCGAAAACAAGCGGCTGTCCTCGGTGAGCAGGCCGAAGGCGTTGAGCCGCATGCGGTCGTGTGGATTGAGGCCCTCTTCAGCGGCAGTGACCAGTGACTTGAGCGCCGTCTGCTCCTCGGACCGGAGTTGATTCCACAGCTTGAGGCACTCGGCGCGCACATTCGGGTCGGCGCTGGGGGATTGGGGTTGATGTTGCGCCGCGTGCGCCAGCGCGCCCAACAGCCCGAAGTGGCCGCCGGCTGCGCGCAGCACCGTCTGCTGCACCGGCTCGGGCAGCGCGTGACCGCCGATTTCATTCAGCACCACGCGCGCATCGCTGTCGGACAACAGGCGCAGCGCGATGGTGTTGGCGGTGAACAGCTCGGCAAATTCGTTCTCGTGGCGGGCCGCGCCTAGGTTGGACGAAGTCCAACGACCTTCTCCAGTCACCGGCTTCGCCAGCGCCGGGCCGCGCAGGGCCGGGTCGTTGAGCGCGCGTGTGGTGGCGGTGACGTACGCCAGCCGGCTGCTGAACTTATCCTTCAACGCGCGCAGGTTGAGCAGCGTGCGGTCTTCGAGCGCGGCATAAACTTCGTCGAACTCATCCAGCAACAGGATGAGGTTGCGACCCAGTTGTCCGCAGGCCTCGGAGATGGCGTTGTTGAAAGCCAGCGAGGCCTGAAAGGTGGAGGCCGCTACGGTGATGCGGTTGTGTTGTTCGCGCAACTGGACGAGCAGCGCCGATGACTTCTGCACGCCGTTGCTTTCATCCTCCAGCGCCTCGACCAGCGAACGCACCACGACCTCGAAGAAGCCGGGCGCGGTCAACTCCACCACGCGGTTGCAATCCACATACACCAACTCGCCGGGCCGCCCGGCCAGCCGCGCGTATTGGGCCAGGTTCTCTGGCGCCGGCAGCGCGCGCAGCATGGGGCTTTTGCCGGTGTTGCTCAGGCCGAAGATGGCCGCGCACTCCCCGCGCGCCAGCGTGTTGAGCAGGGTGGCGACTTGTGTTTGGCGAGTAGTTTGAAATGGCAGGGCCATAGAGGGAAACGCTTTTCTCAAAAGATTAGCGGCAATTATAGCGGAAGAGACTTAACGCAAAGAAGCAAAGACGCAAAGTCTTTTTCTTTGCGCGTGCGAACTGTGTTCGCCAGTAACTTTGCGCCTTGGCGTTAAACAACAAGGCCAGCGATATCGACCGCTGGCCTTGTGAGAGTCACGTCATGTTACCGCAGCCGCATGCGCACTTGCCGCACGATGAGCACGACGCCCAACAGCCCAAGCGCCAGGCCGATCAGCCCGAGCACATCGCCCGCATCCTCGGCGAAGCCGGTGTTGGGCAGCGCGGTGGGCGCAGCGCGAGTAGGCGTGCGTGTCAACGAACCGACCAGCGGCGTGGCGGTGACTGCTTGCGCGATGGCCGTGGCCGTGTTCGGGCCGCCGGAGCCCCCACCGACGCGGGTAGGCGTAAGCGTGGGGCCGCCAGGTGTAATCGTCGCGCCGCCGCCCTGGCCGCCGGATGGTGTGCCTTCCGTGGGACTGGGTGGCGCAACTGTCGCCGTCGGTGGGATGGGCGTGTTTGATGGCACAGCCGTGGGCACGGCTGAGGGTGTGTTCGTTGGCAGGGCGGCCTGAGTTGCCGCAGCATCGCTCGTGGATTGCGCGTTGATGGAGGCGTTAGTGCCCACGGCGGCGATCTGCGCGTTGGTGGCTTGAATGGCGACATTGGTGGCGTTGCGCTCGGCGATCTGCGTCTCGCGAGCCGCACGCTGGTTGGGCAGGACGAAGAAGGCAAAGCCGACAATCGCCAGCAGGGTCAACACGCCGATGCCGCCGAGCACCGCCAGGATGATCAAAAAATTCCGATTGGACGCCGCTTCTTCGGGCGGCGCGTCGTCTTCATAACGAATCTCTTCAGTCGACATGACACTCTCCTCATCAGCCGGGTTGCGCTACGGCGGCGTAGATTACTCCAAGTGTTCCAAATTTGCGAACGGCGCCGTGATGGTGGGGCGCGAGCCGCGCGTATCTTCGAGCGTCACCGCGGCCACGAACGCGCGCAAGCCACTGGGCAGCGCCATCGGTTTGTCGCTCAGCCCGATGACGGTTCCCACCCGCCCGGCATCCGACCCGCGCAACACGCGCACGCGCTTACCTTCCTTCAGCGCCTCGCCGCTGGAGGGTGGCGGCGGGGTGAGGCTGGAGGGGCTGGGCAGCGGGATAATGATCTCGGGCCGATGACCGGCGAACCGGTCACCAGCGGCGGCGTTTAGCCAGGCCTCGCGGCCCGAATTCCCCGCCAGCAAATTGAAGGCCGGCTCGCACATCCCCTTCAGACCAAAACCGTCGGTGATGAGCACCGGGAAGGGCAAGCTCTGCAAACCGGGCAACAATTCCGCCGGGGCGCTTCCGATGATGAGGCCTCGAACGCCGATATCTTTGAGCGAGGTGAAAAAGGCCGTGTCGGGCAGCACGCCCACGCCGATGATGGCCCCGCGCAAACCCAGGTCGAGGTTTTCGGATTGCAAAGCCTCGTCCGTGCCCCGACTCAACATGCGCAGCACGGAGAAATCATCGCGCCCGTTGCCCCACACACCTTCGAGCAACGCGCCGGTCGTCTCGATGATGACGCCCCGGTCGGGCACCAGGCCCACCACGCTGCCCGGCATCCCGGCGCGCAACTCCAGCAGGCTCGAGCCTGCGACCAGCGCCTTGCCATCCTCGAAGAGCACGAGCCGCCCATCCACCGGTGAAGCTATCGGCTGATTGCCCAATATCCCTTTCTTTAGCGCGAGGGTCTCGCCCTTTTTCAGCGCATCGCCTTCGTGCTTGACGAGCAGGCCAGCCGCCTTATCGCGTGGCACGCCGAGCAGCCGCGCGATGTCGAGCAAGACGTGCCGCTCGACCAGATCGCCACGCGCCACCACATCGGACGACTCCACGCGCTGTTCAGTGTGCACGACCACCGTGCCATGACCGGGCAACATTCGCCCGCGCCGCAGCGTGGCGAGTAACGTCGCGTGAGTGGAGGGAGGAAGATAGGCCATAGGGCAGCGAATAGGGATTAGGGATTAGGGATTAGGGATTAGGGATTAGTCATCAATGACGAGTTTGCAAGTTGAGTGCCAGCAGCCTTGCCTTCGGCAAGCATTGCTTTCGGCAATGCGCGCTCACATCCCGCACAATTTGTAGAACCAGTGTTGCACCGCTTCGGCACGCCGCACGGGATCCGTGAACGTGGGCAATGGCCGGCCACGCCCGTCCAAAATTACGCCCACCACCCCACCGCTCACCGCCACTCTCTTGCCGCGCCCCGGCCCAAAGCCCACATCGACACCCGACCGGGGCTTGATCGTCAACTCACCGGATTGGCCGAGCGGCAGGGCCAGCACCTCAATCGAACCGGCTTTGACTTCCACGCTGTTGTCGCCGTCGTTGTTGGCGAGCGTGGCGCTGGCGATGACGGCGCCGTCTTTGCCCACACCCGCAAAACTCACGGCGGTGCCCAGGCTGAGCAGCGCTTCGCTCTCAAGCGCCTGCACCATCGCCACCGGATTGACGTGCGCGATGGCCCCGAGCGCGGCCAGGATGTGATGAGTGTCGAGGGCGAGGTCGGTGACGCCAGCCGGTTGCAGCGCATCAAGCAATATCAGCGCGGCCGCGCCGGGATGATGCGCGCGGCCCAGCGTCGCGCCGCCGCCGATGATAAGGTCAAAGCCCGACATCGATTCGCCGCGCAGGTTCACAGGCCATTGCTGGCGCGCACGCCGGAACGCGACGCTGATGGCTTGTCGCGCCAACGCGTAATCGAGGTGTAGATCATCCACCTCCGCCGGAACTGTATGCGGTCGCACGCTGCGCATCAACGCGAAGCTGCGCAGGTCGGAGTCGCTCACCTGCGTCGGCAGCCAGCGTGTGAATGACGCAAGCTCCGCTTGCGTTGGAGAACCGCTCCGCGGGTCGGAACTACTGTTCCGCTCTCTCTCGCTGCGTTGCAGCGCGCTGTTGAGCGTGTTATGCGCGTTCACGCCCACGCCCAAATCGGGCGCGACCGAAAGATACAGTTCGCCTTTGAACGCCGCCGCAATCGAGGTGGCCGCCGAGCCGGCATTGACGCTCAGCACGCCGCGCGATGAGTTCTGCACGCGGCTGAGGAAGCGCACCACCTGCCCTTCGGCGTATGCGGTCGGATACACGTGGCCGTTGGCCATCAACTCGAGGTCGGTGAGGCCGGGCATTTGCGCCAGCCGCGTTTGGCGGAGCACGTCGCCCAGCGGCACGCGCACCGCGTCGAGGGCATCCTGGCCCAGCACCGGTTGCGTGTTGGGCGCAGCTTCAACCGTGGTGACGCCACTGAGGAGTTTGGTCACGCGTTCTTTCAACGCGGCATTGCCGGTGTACAACACACGCGGGCGCTGGTCGCCGGGGAGCAGATAGACGCTCACGCCCACCGTCTCCACCAGTTTCAACGTCGCCTCAGCCGCGCCGCCATCGGTGCCGCCGGCGATGATGACGACCTCGGGCCGCGCTTTGAGGAAGGCGTCGATCTGCTGTTCCTGCTTGCGTCCATCGGTGATGCTCAACGCCTCGACGACATGCAGGTAAGCCGACTCGGCCACACGCCGCGCGCTGCGCAACGAATGATCGGGCAACAGGCCAACGAGGATGGTGCGCAACGCCGGCGCGCCGCTCATCGTCGCCACGAAGGCGTCGCAACCGCTGCCGTCGGTGTTGGCCGGCATGATCAGGCGGGCGGCGTCGCTCAACATCTGCCGGCCCGTCACCTCTTTGAGTTGCAACAACGCGTGCCGCAACCCCTCGCTCGGGTCGCCGTACGGCGCGCCCAGCGTCGAGGGCGCTTCGCCGGAGGCGATGTAGCGGAACGAGCCTTCCACCACCTCAAAGACCGAGGCGCGCGTGGTGGCCGTGCCGAAATCTACGGCGAGCAGGGTTTGGGCGGAAGGAACGGCGTCGGTCATAAAATAAAATTGCGAACTGACCAATACGAGAATGTCATTCTGAGCCGCGCAGCGACGAAGAATCTCTACCTGACGGATACAGACCCTTCGCGCGCCAAGTCGCCTGTGATGTCAGGCAGCGCATACGCGCTCAGGGTGACAAGTTCTATTGTTTGGGCCCTTCGATACACGGTCTTCATTGAATGTTCAGCGTCGAAACAAAAGTGATGAGGGCACCGAGCCGCTCGGCGAGAAAGGCGAGGCTGGCGGCCAGCGTGCCCGCGAACATCACCCCAAAGGCGATACCGATGAACACCTGCCCGACGCGGGCGAATGGGCGGATGAAGATCGGGCGCGAGGCATCCGGGCCAAACACTCGGCGCATAAAACCGTTCGGCGCGCTGGCACTAGCTTTGGCGCGCGCACCGTAGTGAAAGTACAACAACACACTCACCGTGCCGATCACGAGTAATACCGCTTCGACCAATTGCTCAAGCCCGCCGCCGAATGAGACGAAAGTGGCCGAGGTCTGCGGGAAGAGCGTGCCGCTGACCGCGCCGCCGACCGCCACCGCCGCGCCCAATCCCACCAGATAGGCCAGCGGAATGCGACCAAGGTTCGAGCCGGGGATAAAAAACTTGAGCGCCAGCAACAATGTCAGCAGCCACGCCACACCGACGAGCAACAAGCGCGTCGTGTCGGCGGCTTGCAAGGCGCTGAGCAACGCATCACCCAGTTGCGGCTTGAGGACGTTGAAGAACGCAACTACTACCGCATAGCCCGCGACCGCGCCCACGAATAGACTCACCGCAATGCGGTATAGCGGGTTATCGCCGATGGCGTAGCTCAGCACAAATAGCGTAAGAAAAAAACCGGCGAACGCGCCGATGACGTCCAATGACATTACGCCTTCACCCTCTGCCAGCGAATCATCATCGCCAGCCCGTAGGCCAAAATTCCAAACAGCAGCAACAACGCGCTGGCCCACAGCCCGCCGCCCAACATCTGCCAGCGCAGCAAGGTTTCGTCATACGCCGCATCCGAAATGTTGGCCTGGGCGCGCACGTTGTACTGCAACGCCGTCAGCGGGCCGGACATGAAGCCACGGATGCGCGTCGGGTCGGCTTCGTAATAGGGTCGCACCATCGGCCCGGTGCCGCCGCTCACCACCAGCACCAGTGGCGCGGCGTGGCCCGCCGTCTGCTCCACCCAGGCGCGTGCGCCCTCGGGCGTGGCGCTGAACACGATTACCGCGCCAAAATCATCCAGCACACCGACACCGGCCAGCGGCGGTTGCGCCCATAACCCGCCGTCATCGGCAAAGGCATTGTCGTGAAAATCAGTGCGCAACACGGATTGCGGGCTGAGGGAGAATTGCAAAATGCCCACCGGCCCACCGGGCAGGTAACCGAGGTTGAGATGCGTCTCGCCGTAGCGATAGGTGTTGGGCGCGTTGCCCCGGATGAACGGGTCATTCGCCAGCTTGTCGAGGACGGCATCGCCCTCACCCGCGCCGGCCAACGAGGTGCTGACCGCCGCAAAGCGCGAGCCGCGCCGCATGAGGTGTGAGAGCACAGCCTCGGCCACTGGTCGTAGTTCACCCGAGTGGGCTGGTTCGTAATCAAAGGCCACCAACACCGGCTTATCGGTCGGCAGGCCGTTGAGGAAATCGTGCGTATCGCGCACCTCCGCCGGGGCCGTCTTCGGTAGTGGGAAAACCTGGCCGTAAAGGATCGAATCCGGCGGGCTTTTCAAAATCGCCGCCGGGATGAGGACGCCGAGCAACAGCGCCAATGAGACGACCCAACGCTCCCACGGCCACTTGCGCGCGGCGCGTTTGGCCGCCGGCGCACCGGCGCGGTCTTCGGCCAGCATGGCGGCCAGCATCGCCGCTTGCGTTTTTTGCGCCGCATCCACCCTCAGCACATGCACCTGCGCCGCGCTCTTGCCTGGCAGCACCACGCTAGGCTCGGCGCGCAACACACCCTTCATGCCGGTGAGCACGCCGACCGTCTCTTGATACTCATCCACTTCCCGTTCGACCTCGGTCGGCTGCACATCCACCGGGCGCATGGCCGAGAGCCACGTGGGCAATTCGCCCTGCGCCAACTCCAGCGGCGGGCCGGTGGGTGAGTCGGGTTCGGATGGCGGCGCGGCCCGCAACGCGGCCAGCCAATCCGGTTCCGCGCCGGAGGGGCTGACCGGGGCAGCGGGTTGTTCATCCGGTGTCAGCGAAACACCGAACGGAGAAGTTGCCGGGAGCGAGGGTTCCGCACTTCTGCCGGCTTCAAGCCGCGCTTCCTGCCGCAGTGAGGCGAGCCAATCGGGCTCCTCACTCGCAGCCGCTGCAACTGAGGCAGCGGCTGCCGTGGGCGCAGCCACATCGCGCATCCAATCCGGCTCCGCCGAGGGTGTAAGTTCGGGCCGTGCACCAGCGCCCGACTCCGCCGGGGCTGCTTCTGCGCCGAGTGACTTCAACCAATCGGGCGTTTCATCCGCGATGGGAGGACTCTCGGGCGTCGCTTCCGGCTCAGCGTCGATGGGCATCGAGAACGGTGCAGTGCCTCTCGGCCTCGGTGGTTCGGACAACGGACCGGTTGCATCTTTCAACCAGTCGGGCACATCACCAGCGTCATCGAGCGGCGCGGTGAACGGTGCCGTTCCTGCCGATGTCTTTGGCATCGTGGGCGTGGGCGGCTCCGAGGATAGCGGGCCGGTGGCATCCCGCAACCAATCGGGTGTGTCGGAGGCGGCTGCGCCGCTGCCGAGTGATTTCAACCAATCGGGCACTTCGGACGCAGCCGGGGTGAGTGTGCCGGTCTGATCCTTGAGCCAATCAGGCGTATCCATCGGCTCTTCGACAGCGCCGGAAAAGGATGACGATTGAATCGGCGTTGCGGGTGGTGGCGAGGACGGCTCGTCGGGCAACGACGAGGTCGCGCCGAGTGACTTCAGCCAATCCGGCACATCGGCTTCGGGAGGTGAGAGCGGGCCGGTGGATTCTTTCAACCAGTCCGGCACGTCGCCGCTGGGTTGCGAGCCGAGCGGGGAGGTCGCGCCCTGCAACCAATCGGGCACATCGCCCGGGGCCGCTGGTGGGACTGGCACATCGGAGGGCAATGGGCCGGTCGCTTCTTTAAGCCAATCGGGCACGTCGCCCGTAGAGGGTTCAGCGAGCGGAACCGTGCCGCGCAACCACTCGGGCACATCCTCGGGTTCGGCGGCCGGTGCGCCGCTCACGCCGGAGGCATCGAGCGGGCCGGTGCTCTGCCGCAACCAATCAGGCAAATCGGAGGCTGGCTCACGCGGCGCCGAATCGGGCGCGGGGGTTTCAGGCGCAACCGGAGTCGCTCCCGCGAGGGGCTTATCGCAGTATTGGCAGGCCGGCAAAAAATCCGGGTTGGGTTTGCCGCAGTTCGGGCAACGAATGACGGCCATATCAATCCCCGTACGGGCGGTCGAGCGCCAGCAGCACGCGCAGACCGGTGGCGATGACGCCCAGAGCGATGCCGAGCATCAGCCCGCGCGCCCCGGCTACTGCCGGCACCTGCGAGAGCCACGTCCACAAATCGCGCAGCCAGCCGCCATCCGGCAAACCAGCCATCGTCGGCGCCATGCCCATTAGCGCCACAATCGCCGTGCCGAGGAATACCGCACTGGTCAAATTCAACGGGCGGCGCAACAACCGGAAACCAGCCAACCCGAGCACAAAGGCCAGCAGCGCCGCAATCGCGCCGCCGGTGGCAGTGATGAGATGTTGAAAGACGAGTTGATGATACGGCCCGGCCAGCGTGGGCGGGAGCACGGCGGCGACGAACGCGACCACCGCGCCGAGCAGCACGAAGATGCTGTAGGCCCAACCGGGCGAGCGCGCCAGCAACTTTTTGAAATGCACGCGCAGCAAATTCCATACGCCCAGCCACACCGCGACTGCGGCGAGCACACTGCCCCAGGCGATGAGTTGCAGCCGCAGCGCCAGCAATCCCACACCGGCCTCGAGCAAAAAGTAACCGGCCAGCGTGATGAGGCCGACCGCCACCGCGATGGAGGTGAGCACGACGTTGAGGAAACGAATGCGCGGCATCTTCATGGCAACAGGCCGAGCGTCCTGGCGAGCGCTCCACCGA
>JBQTJD010000248.1:0-5111 GCA_052387475.1 Anaerolineales bacterium
TCGATTCAAAAGAGTGGGCGCTGTATACCTTGCTCGATTTCGACCGCGAGGCTATCGAGCAGTTCGCGGCGAAGTGGTGCGTGGCCTTCGAGGTCAGCACGCTGGGCGATACGCCCGAGGCCCGCGCCGCTGCCGAGGCCGAGCGCAAGGCGTTGCTGGAATCACTTGACGCTAACCCCGGCGTGGAGCAGCTCGCCAGCAATCCGTTGCTGCTGACCATCCTCGCCCTCATCAAACGGCAGGGCGTCTCGCTGCCCAACCGCCGCGTCGAGCTGTACGAGCTGTATCTCAAGACCCTCATCAGTGCGTGGAGCAAGACGCGGGCGCTGGATAAACGCCCGGTCGGGCCGCCGCTCGATTATCTGCAAACGGTCTCGGTGCTGGGGCCGCTGGCGCTCAGGCTGCGCGCGGAGAACCCGACTGCCGGCCTCGTGCCCGAAGAGCGATTGATCGAATGCCTGACGGTTTTTTTCAAAGGCGAGGATTGGGGCCTCAAGCACGGCGAGGCGATGAAGCAGGCGCGCGAGTTTTTGGACAGCGTGCGCAAGTACTCCAACCTGCTGCTCGAACGCGGGCAGGGGCGCTATGGCTTCATCCACCTCACCTTCGAGGAGGCGCTGGCCGCGCGCGGGCTGGTGCAGTTGGGGCAGTTGAAGTTGGACGAAAGCATCGCCGTCATTCGACAACACCTCACCGACCCGGCGTGGCGCGAGACGATTTTGCTGGCGGTGGGCGTGTGGGGGCTGGTGCGCGAACAGCCGCGCGTAGCCGGTGAGGTGACGCGGGCGATGCTGGCGATGAGCGCGGACGGTGTGCTGCTGGCCGGCGCGTGCCTTGAAGATGTGGGCGAGTTGGGCTTGGGCCGGGCGGCCAAACAGGAAATCACCGACGCGCTGCTTGCCGCGTGCCGCAATCGCTCGCTCCCGCCGACTGTGCAGCGCGACGCCGGGTTCAGTTTGGGCCGTACAGGCTGGGTTCCCGATGACCTCGACAAGTTCATCCACATCCCAGCCGGACCATTTCTGTATGGCGAAGACAAACGCACGGTAGTGATTGAATCACCGTTTGCGATGGCGAAGTATCCGGTAACGAACCTGCAATACAAACGCTTCATGGATGCGAACGGCTACAACCGCCGCGAGTTTTGGAGTGAAGAGGGCTGGGCATGGCGCATGGGGACCTACGACTCAAAGGCCGCCGAAGAATATGAGAAGAATGCGCTGGCCGCGCGCCCGCCAGAGAAACGCGCTGAACCGTTTTGGGGGCACGATGGGAAATGGAATAACCCCGTGTCTCCGGTCGTGGGTGTGTGTTGGTTCGAGGCCGAAGCCTTCTGTAATTGGCTGGCGAAGGCATTGGGCAAGCCGGTGCGTTTGCCGGCTGAAGAAGAGTGGGAACGCGCGGCCCGATACACTGATGGGCGCGCGTATCCATGGGGAAACAAGTTCGACCGACGCAAACTCAACAGCGCTGAGTTCTGGGGCGAGCGCGATAACCTGGATTGGAGCAAGTGGCTCGATGAGAAAGGCTACGAGGCGGCTTCGACCACCCTCGCCGGCCAGTTTGCAGAAGGAAACAGCCCGGCCGGGCTGAGTGACACGAGTGGGAACGTGTGGGAGTGGACGGATTCGTGGTATGACGCCGAAAAAGCTCACCGTGTGGTGCGCGGTGGTGCTTGGTACGTCATTCGGCGGCTCACGCACTGTGCGGATCGCCTCAGGGACATCCCCGACGGCTTCGTCAACTGGCTCGGTTTTCGGGTTGTTTCCCCTGGCGCGATGGAGGATTTTGTGGGGTGGGCGTCAACGGATGTGAAACGGATCAACGGATGATGAGTCACAGTATCCATTGATCCTTCTGGCGTGCCGGTGGGAGCGCGTACCGTTAGTATCATGGCGCGCACTGATGTCATCATCGGTGAACTACTCGAAGATGCCCGGCGCGGTCGCGGCCCGACTCAAACCTGGATTGACCCTTTACTTATGGATGCGCGCTGCGTATCCGTAATCACGGCGGCAGAACTGCTGGCTGGGAGCCGCAATCAACGTGAGAAGCGTCGCATCGAACGTGAACTTACCCTGTACGAAACGCTCTGGCTCAATGAGAACGTCTCCCGCTCAGCCCTTGAGTTGTACCGGCGTTTCCACCTCAGCCAGCGGGCCGTCTTCTTCGACGGCAGGCATCTCTCTTCTCTGTATTGCTTGCTCATTGCCTGCCGGTTGATGGTGTCGCTTTTTTGATGCATCCCCTGTGCCGCAGGTCTTTTGAGCACTTGATTGGGAGTTCGAGTCCCTCACGGCTCACTCAACCCAAATACTTGAGCGCAAAAACGCCTCGGTGCTTTGATCACACAAAGCACTGAGTCGTTTTGTCATTAAACCCTCCGACACGCAATGCACAGCACGTGACCATCGCGCCATCAGCGTCAAACCGGATGTATGGGATCGATCCCTAATCCTTCTCCACCGGACGCGCCGGGTCGCTGCTCCACTCGCTCCACGAACCGGCATAGAGTTTCGCGCCCGTCAATCCGGCAACTTCCATCGCCAGCAGGTTGTGCGCGGCGCTGACGCCTGAGCCGCAGTAATGGGCGACATTATCCACCGGCGCATCGCCTACCGTCTTCTGAAAACGCTCACGCAGAACTTGCGGTGCGAGGAAAGTGCCGTCCACGTTGAGGTTGTTTTTGTAGAAGTGATTGGCCGCGCCGGGGATGTGGCCGGCCATCCGGTCGAGCGGCTCGATCTCGCCGCGGTAACGTTCGGGCGCGCGGGCGTCAATCAAGTGATGCGCGCTGTCCATCCAGTGCGCGGCCACTTCATCGGCGGTGAGCAGCAGCATGGGAGCCGGTTGCCCGGTGAAAACGGTGGCGGCGCGCGATTCAGCGTCCGCCCGAACCGGCCTCCCCTCGCGCGTCCACTTCGCGTATCCCCCATCGAGCACCGCCACCGCCCTGTGGCCGAGATACCGCAACATCCACCACAACCGGCTAGCGTACATGCCGGTGTCTTGATCATAGGCGATGACCTGCGTATTGGCATTGACACCCCAGCGGCCCAGTGTGGCTTTGAACGTCTCCCAATTCGGCAAAGGATGCCGCCCGTTGCGGCCGGTCTTTGCGCCGGAGAGGTCATGGTCGAGGTGGGCGTATAGCGCGTTGGGGATGTGCGCGGCGCGATAAAGTTGCGCGCCCCATTCGACGTTCGCCAAATCGAAGCGGCAATCCAGGATCGCCCACTGCGGGTCATCGAGGTGTTGAGCAAGTTCAGTTGTCGAGATAAGGGTTGTGTAAGGCATGGGGAATTTTTGAACCGCAAAGACGCAAAGAGCGCGAAGGATAGCGCAAAAATTTCTCCGCGCCCTTCGCGCTCTCTGCGGTTAAATCACATCAGCGGAGAGGGTGAGATTCGAACTCACGGTAGCGCGAGGCGCTACAACGGTTTTCGAGACCGCCCCATTCGTCCACTCTGGCACCTCTCCAATGGCGAGTGACATTATACGAAGTAGCGGGATGTGTGTCGAGGTGGCAGGGCAATCGCATCTTGATTGACTTGGGTGGTTTTTTGACGGTTTTTCCCTTGATTCTGGTGGTGCCGGCTAATGGCGGCTGAATCGATCGAAAGGGCGCTTTTCTCGGGATTTGCAGTCGATCCGCGTTTAAGATGCGATTGCCCTGCGAGGTAGACAATCGAGCCGAGTCAAAGTTTTTGGCACGGCCGGGCGATCAGCGCCTCCTTCCGTCACTCACGCCTTCGATCACAATCATGGAAACAGAGCGTTAAGTAGCGCGTGCACGAGGTGCAACCGGCACGCTCACCGCCGTGTTACGAGCCTAAAAACGCTAATCGCTTTTGCCAGACCTGGTTGGCGTGCGCTCCAATCCATATCAAGTGGCTATCACTTGGCACTTCGAAGAGCTCACACTGCGGGACTTCAGTGGCAATGCGTTGAGCGTTTCGTGGCGGAACGGGTTTATCGTGCGGTGAATACACTGTCAAAACAGGCGCATGGATACGGTTGAGGTCAGAGACCTGGTGTTCAAGATCATTCATAAACCCGGTGCCGGATTGCGATGTTTCCAGCATCCGGCGCACAAATATCAGGTCGTCCCGGCTCATGCGCTTGATGACTTCATCTACATCGAAGGTGGTCAATTCTTGCAGGATAACCCGAATCACGGTCATAGGCGTCAGTCGCAACGCCAGTCTTATCAACGCCCACGTGACCCTTTCGCCTCGTCCAAACAGAAGGGGCGCGCGTCTTTTTGTTTCTTCATCCCACGCCGTCGTTACAGCAGACTCCAGGATCAGTTTGCGAATCTTGTCAGGGTAGCGCTGGGCAAAGGCCAGCGCGGTTGGGCCTGCGGCGGAAATGCCAATCACATCGGCGGTTGATATTTGAAGCGTCTCGAGCAGAGCCGCCAAAGCGTCAGCCGCTGCCTGTGCTGTTTCACCTACATCCGAGGGCGTGTCGTCATAGCCGGGACGCGACGGCGTCAGAACTGAGAAGCCATGCTCCGCCAATCGCTCGTGCGAAAGCCGACTCCTCCGGCTGCAATGCCCACCATTCAAAACAACAACGGTTGGCCCACTGCCTTCAAGGCGGTATTCAATTGAACCTTTCGCGGTCTTGGCCATACTCCGGGGCATCGGTGATAGTCTCGATACGGGAACGGGCCATGGCGGCCCAACGGCAGGCATAACCCGCGCGGAGCGATAGCGGAGCGCGGCGGGTTCATGCCCGTGTTGGGCGGCTTTCTCGCGTGGCAACCGCTGTAACCCTGCAATCCCTCGCCTGGCGTGAAGAGATTCCTTTAGCCAACCCCAATGCCATAAAGCCGCAGGCGCTATTGCCGGTCCCAATCTTATCAACCATTCAACCGGTCGGCGGCGGTGGGAAGATTTTCGGGTGCGCCTCCAAGATGAGCCAGCGGCCCTTTACCTTCTTCATCACTTGGACGACATGGCCCTTCAATGCCGAACCACCCCCGCAGGAATAATCTCAATTCCGCCCTGCCAGACGGCCAGCTCGGACGAAAGCATTCGGACACTGCCCCGCTCCTGTTGCACTCGTGCGCCTGGCATGGTCTGATGGAGGAGCTTGTCGTAGGC
>JBQTJD010000249.1:0-15367 GCA_052387475.1 Anaerolineales bacterium
GTGCGTAAGATCGTCATCTGCCCCAGCGGCGCCTGTGTGGAGGTCTGGCTCCAGCGCGCGGATGTAGAACTGCCTCAGACCTCCAGCAAGATCATTACCTCCGGTTGCGGCGGCGGCATCACCTTTGACGATCTCTCCGAGCGTCACGCGCCGCTCAACACCGCCACAACCGTTACCCCGGAACAACTCTTCGCGCGGATGCGCGATCTGTATCAGGCTGCGCACTTATACGCCCTGACCAAGGGCATCCACTCATCCGCCCTCACCGACGGCGAACGGTTGCTGCTGGTGGCTGAAGACATTGGCCGCCACAATACGATCGATCGGTTATGGGGCAAGGCGTTGAAACAGGGACTTAAGACTGAAGGACTGATCCTGCTTGCCACGGGCCGCATCAGTTCAGAGATGCTAGGCAAGGGGGCCAAGATGGGCGTGCCCATCGTCGCCAGCCGCACCTCCCCTACCAGCCTCTCGGTGCGGTTGGGCCAGGCGTGGAACCTCACCGTCATCGGCTACCTGCGCCGCAACACACTCCGGGTGTACTCCGCACCGGAACGTATCGCGACCCTTTCATCACCCGCCCTCTCCGTTGGATAGCTGTTAGTTCTGCCAACCTATCCCGCCTTTTCAATCCGCCTATCCCCGCCTAGAGTCGCGCCATGCGGCTGTTGTACTGGTTTCTTAAACGCTATGGGATCTGGAAGACCAGCTTCGTATTGACGCTGACTTCCATTGCGCTGTCGGTGATCATCACCAACGCCCTCAACCTTTTTACCGATGGCCGATTGTCTGTGGAAGGCACACTCATCGCCATCATTGTCCCCGGCATTGTGGCGCCCCTCTTTAGCGTGACCCAACTCCGGCTGATGGCGCAACTCGACCGCACGCGGGAGGAGCTGCAACATCTTTCCATTACCGACGAACTGACGCAGTCTTTCAATCGTCGGCACTTTATGCAGTTGGCGCAGCAGGAGTTTGCCCGGGCCGGGCGCTACGCCTCGGTCTTTTCCGTTATCATCTTTGACATAGATGATTTCAAACAGGTCAACGACCACTTCGGCCATGCGGCCGGGGATGCTGTGTTGCGTGTGGTCGCCGAGTTTTGCCGGCAAACAATTCGGCAGATGGATATGTTCGCGCGCTATGGGGGCGAGGAGTTTGTACTGCTGTTACCGCACACCGACGAGACCCGAGCTTTGGAGGTCGCGGACCGCATACGCGTGGGCATCGCCAGCACTCACGTGGCGTGGCAGCAGGCCTTCATTCGTGTGACAGTTAGCGTGGGCGTGGCCACTTACTCGATGAGCGTGCCCGACTTTGATGCGCTGTTGGTGAGCGCTGACCGCGCCCTCTATCAGGCCAAAGATAGGGGCAAGAATCGCGTGGTCGTCGCCAGTGAACGTGCCGTCAGCGCGCCGCCAGCCGGCGAACTTGCCGCTGGCGAACTTGCCGCCCTCAGCGGCGCCCCCGTTGCCACTGATTTCAATTGACACACTCAGCGCCTAAAATGAAGCTAAAGCCTCATCGAGGTTGCGATGGGTTTCGAGGAACATATCCACCCCGGCCATGCTCAACACTTCGTTAACGCGTGCATTCGGGCTGAGCAATTTGAGATGGCGCGATTTGAAGGTGCCATCGCGCAGACCGCGTGCAATGTCCTCGTTGCTTTCGCCATCCGTTTGAAAGAGGCGGAAGATCGTGTTGAGCGCCCGGATGCCGGCGCTGCTAACAAACGGGACGTCGGTCAAATCCAAAAGCAAGTTGCGTGCGCCGGCGTCAAATGCTTTTTGAGCGTGCGCCTGTAGTTGCTCAAAGGTGCCGGCGTTAATCTCGCCTTCAATGTCGAAGATGGTCACATCCGCTCTGCCTGGTCCCTGCGTGACGTTTATCTCCATGCTCAGTGCCTCCTGGGAATAGGGTTGATTAGGCCGCCTCACCCGCCGGCGGCGAGATGCGTTTGACAATCATCAGTGTAATGTCATCGAACAACAACTGAGTCTGGCGAAAATCATTTACCGCCGCTTCCAACGCTTCAGCCATCTCCGCTGCCGAAGCCATCGTTTGGGTTTGCAGCACCTGACGTGCCCGCTCAGCCCCGAAACGTTCGCCCATCGCATTGGTCGCATCCGTCAGCCCATCGGTGTACAACACCAAAATATCGCCGCTGTGGAGTTGCACAGTTGCTTGCTTCATCATTGCCGCGTCCAATAAACCGACCGCTATTCCCGTGCGCGTCAACTCCAGCCAGCGATCCTGCTCGGCGCGATACAGCCACGGCGGGTTGTGACCGGCATTGACGTAGGTCAGGGCGCCGGTATGCGGATCGAGCTGCGCGTAGAACACGGTCACGAACATGCCCTGCGCCGAGTCGGCTACTACCAGCCGGTTAACCTGTGTGAGGCAATCCGCCGGGGTCACAGCCTGCACCACACTGGCGCGGATGACGCTGCGGGCGACCGCCATGAAAAGCGCGGCCGGCATGCCTTTGTCGGTGACATCGGCCATAACCAAACCCCATTGCGGCGTGGGTGATGAGGTAAGCGGGATGAAATCGTAGAAGTCGCCACTCACCTCACGCGCCGGATGCCAGCGGGCGGCGAATTGCCAGCCCGGCAAAACCGGGACCTGATGCGGAAGCAAGCTCGTTTGCACGGCGCGGGCGACCTTGAGTTCGTGCTCGAGTTTTTCTTTTTCGATAAGCTGCGTCTGAGCAGCTTGGAGCGCGTCGTAAGCCTCGGTCAGTTGCCGATTCTTCTCTCGCAAGTTGTGGATGGTGCTGTTGTGGGCTTCGGCCAGCTGGTGGCTGAGCACGCGCAACATTTCATGGGAGAGTGCGGGTTGGCGCTGCAACAGCGCATCAAAATCCGCCCGAGTCATCACCAGCACACGGGCGGCGGTCAACGTTCGAGCGCTCGCCGTGCGCGCGCCATCGCGGTTGAGCAGGCTCATCTCTCCCACATAGTCGCCCGGGCCGCGCACGCTCACCTGCCGTTCCTCTGTAGTCCCCAGCGATTTAACGATTTCGATGTGGCCTTCACCGATGATGAAGAAATGATCGCCGTAGTCGTTCTCACGAAACAGGAAAGCGCCCGGGGCAAGGTCGTGCGGCTCCAGGGTGGCGGCCAAGTGCTGAAGCTCACTGGTGGGGAGCAGAGCAAACAGCGGCACTTGACGAATTAGCATTGGGTCAATGTCGGAGCGATGTAACGGATTAACTTGAGTAGTCATCATAGTGTTGTGATGCCGATAGCAGCGGCGTGTCTACCGGTGTTGGCGGATTCGGGTGGCGAACAGATATTGATTGTCAACGCGCGAATGGAAACACGACAAGTATAAAGCGAATTGCCGAAGTGCGGTAGCCGGTGTTCGAATGAGCTACGGTCAGTTTGCCATAGGAATTATGCAGTCCATGTCGCCCTGAGCGCAAACGTGCAGACTTTGACTTGCCCAATCGGTTTCGCGCGAAGGGCCTCTTGATGCTCGGAAGAGGCCCTTCGCGTGAGCAACCCCGCAAAATGCACAAGCGATGCGTACGCACTCAGGGCGACATTGTGGGCACGGGTTACCTCGACTGCGTAATTCCTACGTGTCAGGGCTCACGACATCGCGAACATGAATAGCTCGGAAAAGGCTCACGACATCGCGAACACGAAAAATACGGTTCCGGCAGCCCGCCGGTTATGGCGGCATGCTGTCTCCCACAAGGAGACGGCATGGACGACAAAGACGAACTCCGGCGCCGGCGGCAGGCGATGCGTTTATGGTTGAAAGGCGTTTCTCCCAGTCAGATCCTCCCGCGTGTTCAGCGCGGGCGCACCTGGTTCAGCAAGTGGCGTGCGCGCTTCGAACGCTTGGGTGCCAGGGGTCTCGGCAGCCAATCCCGCCGGCCACGCCATCGGCCGGCCGCACATTCGCTTCAGATGGTGCGCTTGATTGTGCGCACTCGCCAGCGGTTAGGACGCGAACGCGTGGGCTTGATCGGACCACGCGCGATTCGGCGCGAACTCCGTGCGTTACGTTTGGGCAAGCGCCTGCCCTCCTTGGCTACGATCAAGCGTGTGCTCAAAGCCGAAGGGCTAGCCACCACCCGGTCAGTGGAGACCAGCGCCTATCGCCCATTGCCGCTGGCCCATTTATCGGGCTGTCTCCAGGCAATGGATTGGACTTGCCGCTATCTGGAAGGCGGTGCCAAAGTCTATGCCTTCCACACGCTCAATCTCCACACCCGCGCCTGTTCCCAAACCATTGCGGCCGACAAGACGACCGCCACCGTTATCCAACATGCCCTACAGGCCTGGAAAAGCCTGGGAATTCCGACCTTTCTGCAACTCGACAACGACGCGGCGTTCAACGGCGGCTACAAAGTCCCACGCGTCGTCGGGCAATTTGTGCGTCTGGCGCTCTACGTCGGCCTCGAGCTGATCTTCTTGCCAGTCGGCGAACCGAAATGCAACGGCGATATCGAACAATTCAATCGCCTCTGGTCACACGCTTTCTTCGACCGCCGACACTTCGAGACGGTGACGGCGTGTCGGCGGGCCAGTCCAACCTTCGTGCAGTGGTACCACACCGAATATGCGCCGCCCAAGCTAGGCGACCGCACGCCGCGAGCCGCTCACCGCGCCGAAGGCCCGCATCGCCGGCTGACCGAAAGTCAAATTGCTCAACTGCCAGAACAGTTGCCGATCACGGCTGGCAAGGTGCATTTCATCCGACGGGTTGCTCCCGATGGCACCCTTGCACTGCTCAACGAGACCTGGCCTGTCGGCAAGCGCTGGGCCAACAAATATGTCTGGGCGACGATCACCACGCATTCTCGCCGCTTGGACATCTGGTATCAGCGCTCTCTTCATCACGAGTGGCGACTGCTCAAATCCGTCGACTACGACCTGTTCGAGACCGTGGCTCACCGTCAACTCGCCTTCCGCCAGTGACCGGCTGGCGGTTGGTTCGCGATGTCGTGAGCCCTCGCCGACTTATTCCGGTCGTTAAGAATTGTTCGCGATGTCATGAGCCCTGACACCTACTCAAATCAGATATGGCAGGAATAACGTTGCCAGCCCGAGGAACAAGCCAAACCCCACGCAGTCGGTTACTGTGGTGACGATGACGGCCGAAGCTAGCGCCGGATCAAGCTTCAAGGCTTTGAGCGTCAGCGGCACAAGCGTGCCTGCGATGCCCGCCGCAATCATGTTGCCGATCATTGCCAGGCCAATGCACAACCCCAACACTGGAATCCCCTTCCACGCCCACGCGCCGAGGGCCACCAGCACACCGACCACCGCGCCGTGAATGACGCCAATGCCGATCTCGCGCAGGATGGCGCTGCCCGCGTCCTTGAACTCGATCTCGCCGAGGGCGAGGCCGCGCACCATCATCGCCAGCGTCTGCGTGCCGGCATTGCCGCCTTGCCCCGCGACGATGGATTGAAAGACAGCCAGCAAGGCCAATTTGGCGATGGTGCTTTCGAATAGGCCGACCACGCTGGCGGCGAGGAAGGCGGTGAAGAGATTGACGACCAGCCACGGCAGCCGGCGGCTCACCGACATCCGCACTGGGCTCCACACGCTCAGGTCACCATCGGAGACGTTGGCAAGACGGTACAGGTCTTCAGTCGCCTCTTCTTCAATCACGTGCGCGATGTCGGTGCTTTTGATGACGCCGGCCAGTTTGCCCTCCGCATCCACCACCGGCAGGGCGAGCAGGCTGTATTTGGTCATTAGTCGCGCCACTTCTTCCTGGTCGGTGCCCACCGGAACACTGCGAATGTCGCGCCGCATAATCGACTCGATGGTAGTGTCGGGTGAGGCCGAAATAAGATCACGCAGGCCCACGACGCCGATCAGTTTGTTGAAGCGATCCACGACATACAGATAATAGGGCGAAGCGCCGTCCAGTTCGTGCTGGCGCAGAAAATCAATCGCCATCTGGGCCGTCATCTGACGCCGTAGCGCGAAGAACTCGCTCGTCATCAGGCCGCCGGCAGTGTCATCCGGGTGGGCGAGCAAAGGCCGCACCTCGTCGGCCTCTTCCATTTGCGCGAGTGTGGATTCGGCTTTCTCTTTGGACAGGTCGCCGAGGATGTCGGCGGCGGAGTCCGGGTCCATCTCATCCAGCACATCAGCCAACGTGGCGGTGGAGAGCGAAGCGGCTGCCTCGGCGGCTTCGTCGTCCTCGAGTTCTTCCAACAGCTCAGCAGCCTCCTCGGGGTCGAGGCGGGGGAAGATTTCGTCTTGTTCGTCTTTGGGGAGGTCGGAGAAGGCCTCGGCGCGGTCGGCGGGGTGCAGGTCGTTGAGCACGGCCACGGCGTCTTCTACGTTGCCGGCTTCCAGCGCGGCGCGGACGCGATCCAGCGCGGAGTCGATCAATACTTGATCCATGGCAGCCTCCGGTTAAAGAAAGAATGCGCCACCCAGCCTAAACGAGCCGGGCGGCGCATTCCGATTAAGGCGCGCAGAGTCCAGCCGGCTGATTAGGTTGGGGAGGCGTTACGTTTATGACTCGGGTCAGAACTATCAGCGTTCATGTGGTTAGTCACTCAACTGACGCGCATTCTACTCCGGTGAGTTGCGAGCGTCAATGCAAAACGGCCAATTGCTTCTGATGAGGCTGACACATTGCCCGATGCCATGTAAAATGCTCGTCTGCAAAGGAGTAATATGACCAAGAAAGTGATTAACCAGTCGGTGGTGTTTTGGGTCGCCGGGCTGGTCATTCTGATCGATCAATACACCAAGTATCTCGTCCGCTCCAATCTGGCAGTGGGCGAGCAGTGGATGCCGATTGAAGGACTGGCCCCATACTTTCGGTTGCTGTATATCGAGAACAACGGCGCGGCCTTTGGGATGTTTCAATCGGGCGGCACGGTTTTCACGATCGTTGCCATCCTCGTCTCGGCGGTGATCGTGTACTACGCCGCGCGGCTGGGCGACGGGCAGTGGCTGTTGCGCTTTGTGCTCGGGCTGCAACTGGGCGGGGCCATCGGCAACCTCATCGACCGGCTGGTGAATGGCCCGGTGACCGATTTCTTCAACGTCCTCGGTTTCCTCAACACGCCCATCTTCAACGTCGCTGACCTCAGCATCACTACTGGCGTTATCCTGCTGGTGCTGTTGATGTGGCGTGAGTCGCGCGAGGCTAAATCCCACCCTCATCCATCCGAAGCCATCCGGCCGGTCGACCCATCCTCGTAGTGTGGAACGCAGGCGTGACACGCATTCTCACCTTCGAGGCCGCCGGCCTCGGCGAGCGGTTGGATCGCATCATTGCCACACAACTGCCGGAAGTCTCGCGCACGCAGGCCCAGCGCTTAATTGAGGACGGCTGGGTGAGCGTAGGCGGTCAAGTAATCCGCAAGCCCGCCCACAAGCTCGAACGCGCGCTGGAAATCTCCGTGCGGATGCCGCTGCCTGCACCGGCAACTGCCATCCCGGAGGACATCCCTCTTCACATCATTTTTGAGAATGACGCTCTCATCGTCATCGACAAACCGGCTGGCATGGTCGTGCACCCTGCGGTGGGGCACACCAGCGGTACGCTCGTCAACGCCGTGCTTGGGCATGATCCCAATTTGGAAGGCGTTGGGGATGAGACTCGGCCCGGCATCGTGCACCGGCTCGACAAAAACACAAGTGGGTTGATCGTGGTCGCGAAGAACGACCGCGCGCATCGCAACCTGCAGAAGCAATTCGCCGAACGCAGCGTGGAGAAGCTGTATCTCGCGCTGGTGGATGGCGCACCGCCGACCGAGACGGGGCGGGTGGAGGCGGCCATTGGCCGCGACCCAAACGAGCGCAAACGCATGGCCATTGTGCCAGCGGCGAGTACGCCGGGTGCAAAGGGGCGCGAGGCCATCACCGAGTACACCGTGCGTGAACGGTTTCACGCTCACGGAAACGTGACACACACGTTGCTGGAGTGTCGCTTGCTCACCGGGCGCACACACCAGATCCGCCTGCACCTGGCCTATCTCAAATGCCCCATCACCGGCGACACGGTCTATGGCCGGCGTAAGCCCAGCCTGCCGTTGGGTCGCCACTTCCTGCATGCATGGCGGCTGACGCTCACGTTGCCGGGCGCGAACGCGCGCCAAACCTTCGAAGCGCCGCTCCCGGACGAGCTAGAACGTATGCTCGAATCGCTGCGAAGGTGATAAAATGCGCCGAATGACGATGGACGAAGGACGAAAGTAGAGACTGCTACTTTCGTCCTCCGTCCTTCGTCTTCCGTCCTCCCAAGGAGCCTCAATGCGAGAAGTGACCGTTGCCACTGTTCAAATGAAACCCAAGCTGGGCGAGGTGGAAGAGAACTTGGTCAAGATGGCTGACCTCGTCGCGAAAATCGCCGGTCAGCAAAAAGTGGATCTGATTGTTTTTCCGGAACTCATCACGACCGGCTACGAATGCGGCGTGCGGTTTGTGGACCTGGCGCAGCGTGTCCCCGGCTCGGCGGTGAATGTCATGGCCCAGCGCGCGCAGGAATTCAGCGTCCACATCGCCTTCGGCTTGCCGTCCAAAGAAAAAGTTGAATCCGTCATCTTCAACTCCGTCGTCCTCATCGGGCCGGACGGCGAACTGATCGGCGATTATCGCAAGGTGCATCTCAAAGGCGAGGAGCGCATGGCTTTCCGCGCCGGCTACAAGTATCCGATCTTTGAGACGACGATGGGCAACGTGGCGCTGCTATCGGGCTACGACCTGACCTTCCCCGAAGCGGCGCGCAGTGTCTCGCTCGATGGCGCCGAACTGCTGTTGGTGTGCGCGAACTACGAGAAGCCGCACCGCGATGAGTGGCGGACGTACGTGCTGGCGCGCGCGTATGAGAATGCGATGTTCGTCGCCGCCGCCAATCGGGTGGGCGATGATGTGACCTATTCGTTCTTCGGCGACTCGATGATCGTCGGGCCGCGCGGGCAGGTGTACGCCACGCTCGCCGGGGAAATGGACCCGAAAACCAACGAGCCGGCGGAAGGCTATGCCGTGGCGCGCATCGATTTGAACGAAGTGCGCCAGCGCCGAGAAGAATTCCAGACTATTCAAAATCGCGAACCTGATACGTACAAAGCCCTCGTCCGCAAGTATTGATGTCAGCGCCGAACGATCAGCAACTCGTGCGGTTCATCGCCACAGCCAGCCTCATCACAGGCGGGCTGTGGCTTTTGTTTTCACTCACGCCCATCCCCTTCACTACACTCCTCGGGTCGCCGTTCGCCCTGCTTACGTTCGTGCTGGCTGGATTCACGCGCGGGTGGGCGATGCAGCTCGGCGAGCGCACCGCGGTGCGCCGGACGACGTGGGCGCTGGGGTTGGGCTGCGCGGGTTGTTTGTGGCAAGCGGTCGTCATCACCTTCTTCGTCACCGTCAGCGGCTCGCTGGTGTGGAATGGGGGCCAATCGCTTTTTGAATACTTGCAAGGAACGCCAACCCCATGAGCTTTGATAATGGATTGATTGACTTGCGCAGTGATACGGTGACGCACCCGACGCCCGAGATGCGGCGCGCGATGGCGAATGCCGAGGTGGGGGATGATGTGTGGGGCGATGATCCCACCGTGCGCCGTTTGGAAGAGCGCGCGGCGGCGCTCACTGGACATGAAGCTGGGGTGTTTGTCGCCTCGGGCACGATGGGCAACCTCGTGGCCTTGCTCACGCATGCTGGGCGCGGCCACGAAGTCATTCTTGGCACGCGAGCACACATTTATTTGGAGGAGGCCGGGGGGATATCGGCTCTTGGCGGATTAGGGGTCGCGCTGGTCCCCAATCAGCCGGATGGCACCCTGCGGCTCGCTGATATTGCCGACGCCATTCGCACTGAAGACCCTCACCATCCGCGCACACGGCTGGTGTGTATCGAGAACACACAGAACATTTGCGGCGGCGTTCCGCTCACCCCGGAATACACGCAGCAAGTGGCGAACTTCGTCCACCAAAATCAATTGAAGCTCCACCTCGACGGCGCGCGAGTGTTCAATGCGGCGGTCGCCCAAGGGGTGCCTGCCTCCGCGCTGGCCGGCCCAGCGGACAGCGTGATGTTTTGTCTTTCAAAAGGGTTGGGCTGTCCAGTCGGTTCGTTGCTGTGCGGATCAACTGACTTTATCAATGAAGCGCGCCGCTATCGCAAGCTGGTGGGCGGCGGAATGCGGCAGGTGGGCGTGCTGGCGGCGGCGGGTTTGGTCGCACTGGAGAGCATGATCGAGCGCCTGGAGGATGATCACGCCCATGCGCGCCGCCTCGCTGACGGTCTGCGCGATTTGCCGGCCATTGAACTCGACGCCGGTTCGCCGCATACCAACATGATCTATTTCAATCTGACGCTGGCAGCGAAACTTTCGGCGCAGGCGTTGATGGAGCAGATGCAGTCGCGGGGCATTTTGATTGACGGCAGTTATACGTCGGGGCGTTTTCGGCTGGTCACCCATTACTGGGTGAACACGGCGGATGTGGACAAGACGGTCTCGGCATTGCGTCAATTACTCAACTAAGCGGCGCAATTCGCGGGTGCATTTCAGATTTTTGGTCGCCCGCTCCCCGTCCGCGTCCTCGCGGACGGATGTCCTGCCAGAACGCCCGCGAGGACGCGGGCTTGGAGCAAATCGGCCACTTTCCAGAAATGCACCCCAATTCGCTGCGCCATTGACGCTCCTAATTCGGTGTGATATATTGCCGCCCGCTGGACCCGTGGTGTAGCTGGCCCAACACGCGGCCCTGTCAAGGCCGAGACCGCGGGTTCGAATCCCGTCGGGTCCGCAGTTGATAAAGCGAAGAGAATGGGTGCTGCTGAAACAGCACCCATTTTCTTTTGGTCTGAAAGCCTCGATTGTGCGTCAATGAAAGTGACCCAATTACCAACGACGAAGATCGGCACGCGTGCCCGTTCAGCACAAGCAACTGCAAAGATGAAGAACAGGATCAGACGGTTGTGAGCAGTGCTGGTTGGCACGGGCCTCTCGGAGGATGAAAGAGCGGGGCGAGGAGGCCACAGTCACAACTGGCCGTCGAGGCATTGCGAATTCCTAACCGCCGATATCGGCACGATCGCGGCTAACCACCGTGCTAAGACAATAGCATGCCCTCCGGTTAGGAATGCCGAATACTCACCTGTAACGCCTCTCCGGTAGGATTGACCGCCGCCAACCAGCCACCCCCAAGACGTATCGAATCGTTTGGCGAGCATTGGCGGAACGACTGTACGTACAGCGTTTTCTCCCCCTGACATACGCTCACCTGCGCGTTGTAGCAAAATTCCTGGACGCGAAACGTAAAGCTGCTCGCCGTGGGCTGATCGCCAGACGCACGAACGACATTCGGGAATATCCATGCGATCGGGGAGGCGATGCGGATCGGCAGGCTAGCTTCAGGCCACCGGCCTGTATTCAGATAATCGTGGATGCATCCCGCGACGCGGGCACCCTCCGTCGCGCAAATGTCCGCCGTCTCCGCGCCGCGCAGGAGATTCCCGGCGGCGAACACGCCTCGCGCCGAGGTACGGAAGCCGGCATCCACCTGGGGGCCGCGCGTTCCGAGGTCAAGCGCCAGCCCGCCGAGTCGCGCCAGTTCATGCTCCGGGATCCAATCCCCGGTGAACACCAGCGTGTCGCAAGCCAACCTATCCCTTTGCCCGGAACTGAGGTGAGTGATCTCAATACCTTCGAGGCGCTTACCCCCGACGATGTCGCTCACGCACGAGTTCGTCACAATCGGCGTTCGAGCGATCAGGTCGGCGTAATACCATTTGGCCGGAAGATAGGGGAAGTAGATTTGGTGACGCGGCTGGTCCGTCACCATCGCGGCGACCGAAACGCCAGCATGCCCCAGCGTCATCAAGGCTGAGAGACTCACCAGTTCCGCGCCCACGATCACGGCCCGTTGACCGATTGGCAAATGGTGTTGATCAACAAAGCGTTGCAGAGAGCCAGTCGTGAAGATGCCCTGTGGCCGCCGGCCTGGCACCAGCCGCGCCGAGCGAGGACGCTCGCGACATCCGGTTGCCAGCACAATCGCCCGCGCTTCAATCTGGCCGAGGCCGCGAGGACTGGTAAACGTGACGGTCGTCGGCCCCTGCCAACCGGTAATCGTTGTGGTGGTTCGGAGTTCGATGCCGGCCCGCTCGGCCGTCTGCACGTAGCGGCGGGCATAGCCAGGGCCGGAATAGACCCACCGTCGATCTCGCAGGCCGAAGCCCGTGTGATGGCACAAGCGCGGAATCCCGCCAGGCTCCTCCTCACGCTCCACGATCAGCACGTTTGCCACGCCGAGGCGCCTCAGTTCAACCCCAGCCGCCAGTCCGGCCGGCCCGGCCCCGACGATCAACACTTCGGTCTGCTCAGGTAACATGCTCGGCCTCCAGCGCCAGCAGTTGATCATGCCCCTGTCCGGTTTCGCGGGCGAGGTGCGCGATGACGGCTGCATGGCAATGGAATCCCTGACAGCGGCCTTGCAGGACGCGCGTCCGTCGCCGCAGTCCGTCTACTGTCCGCGCCGGGATCAGGGCGTGGGCGGCATCGAGAATCTCGCCCAATGAGACACGCTCACAATGACACACGATTTGCCCGTAGTCCGGGCGCGCGGCGATCAGGTCGGCGGACTGGTATGGCCGCTGTCCGGCCTCGCCGATATACGGCATCCGCACAAGTTTGAAATCCGCCTTCGAAGAGAGTTCCAGCCCCACGTCGCTCAACAACCCGACGACGTATTCCGCGATGCCCATGCACGCCGAAACACCCGTGGAGCGAATCCCGCCGACGCAAACGTAGCGCTGTTCGGCGTGCAAGCGAATTTGATAATCACTGTGTTCGGTAGCGGCGCGCAGGCCGGCATACGTGGCCGTCACCTCTTCCCGCATGAGCGCAGGCAGGATCGCCTCGCCTTTCTCCCGCAACAGGCGCAGACCTGGCTCACTCGTTCCGGTCTCGGTTTTATCGCCCAGATCTTCCGCCGTCGGGCCGAGCATCACGTTGCCGTACACCGTCGGGCTGATCAGCACGCCTTTCGTGATGGCCGTGGGCACGGGGAGCAGAATATGATTGACGAGCGAGCGGGCAAATTTGTCGAAGACGATCAACTCGCCCCGGCGCGGGGTGACCGTGAAATCGTGGTGACCCAATTGACGATCAATGTCGTCAGAATACAATCCGGCGGCGTTGACGAGATAACGACAGCGAACACTTCCGCCCATGCCGTTCAGCACGTAGGTTCCAGCGCGCTCGGTGAGAATCTCGTGGACGGGGTGATTCAGCCACAGGCTGGCGCCGTTGAGCACCGCCTGCGTCGCCAGCGCCAGTGGAAGTGTATACGGGCAAAAGATGGACTCGCTTGGGACGAACAGGCCGCCCAGTGCCCCGACGTTGAGGTGAGGCTCGCGGTGATAAATCTCTTCGACCGGCACGAGACGCACATCGGTCTCGCCGTTCTGATGCGCCTTCTCCAGCAGGCCGGGAAGCGCCTGGCGTTGCTCTTCCGTCCACGCGATGAGTAAGCCGCCCAGTGGCTCAAACGGGATGCCCGCTTGCGGCACGTACTCTCGCAGCAACTCGCAACTCCGGCGCACAAGCCGGGCCTCGAGGCTTCCCGGCTTGGCATCGTAGCCGGTGTGCCAGAGGGCGGTGTTGGATTTGGAGGTGCCGACGCCGACATCCGGCCCGGCCTCGACCAGTGCGCAGGTCAGGTCATAGCGGGATAATTCACGTGCAATCGCCGCTCCGACTGCGCCCGCGCCGATCACGGCGACATCGTAAATGCGGTCCGCAGACACTTTCAAGCTAGGTCCTCCTGCAAATAGTCGGCCACCGCGCCAATATGCGAAAAGACAAGTTCGGGTGGGTGCAGAGCGCTCGCCGCGCGGGTCGCGCTCGTCTCACCACTGAGCACCAGGATGGCCGGGATGCCCGCGGCCTTGCCCAGCGCGATGTCCGTATCCAACTGATCGCCGATCATGCACAACTCAGAGACCGATACCCCGGCGCGTCGGGCGGCCTGTTCGGCGATGATCCGATTTGGCTTGCCAGCGATGAGGTCGGGATCGCGACCCGTGGCGGCCCGCACAAAAGCAATCGTGGCGCCGATGTCGGGCATGTAGCCCGTGTCCGTGACGCAGGTGAAGTCAGGGTGAGTGGCGATGTAGGGCAAACCCGCGCGCACGAAGTCGCACAGCTTCCACAATTTCGCGTAGGTGAAGCCGGTGTCGAAGCCCAGCGCAACGAGGTCCGGCGATTGATCATTGAGCACGAAGCCACGTGTAAGGAACTCTTCTTCGAGCGCGGGCGTGCCGACGATGAAGGCCCGCGCGCCCGGCCGTTCGCTCTGCAGATGTGCCGCAGTCGCCGCACCCGACGTGAGCACCCGGCTGGCGTCCGTGGGCAGGCCGAGGCGTGTGAGTTTTTCAGCATACAGCCTAGCGTTCTTGGATGAGTTGTTCGTCAGGTAGAGAAAGTCCTGCCCGCGCGCCCGCACCACCTCCACCATGCGCAACGCCCCCTCCAGCAATCGGTCGCCGAGGTAAACCGTCCCATCCATATCGAACAGGAAACAACGAACGTGGGCGAGGCGGTGTACACGTTTCATCATCTGATGTCTTTCATTGGCTCATCTCGTGAGTCGGAACTGGACTAGCACACGCTCACGATGTTGTGACCAGCGTCGTACGACTTCGGGTGGAATGCTATTGCCCTGGCACTCGTCCGTCACATCCTTCCACACGTCATCGAGGGTCATCACCTCAATGTGCCGGGCCGGGCCGCCCAGCCACTCCGCCGCGAGCGAAACGCCAACATCAGTCGTTAAGTGCGCGGCGTGGTCTGCCCCCCGGATTAACTGGAGCGTGCCAGGCGCGGCGAGCGAGACGATGCCAGCGATGTGCGTCAATCCCAGTCCACAAATCCGGCTCGCGTCCCGGCTGATGCGCACACAGCGCAGCCCATCGCCTTCAATGATCGTTCCGGCTAGTGACGCCGACTGCTGCAGCACATCGCCAAGCGCTACGAAAGCTTCTTCGCCGTTTGAGAAAGTGATCTGAAAGGAATCGGCCGGGAGAGCCTTGACGGCTATCGCGTTGAATTCGCGCGCCGGATCAAAGGCTTCTGGGCGAACTAAACTGACGGCGGCCAGGGCGTGCGGCGCCGTGCTCGGTTGTGATTCGCACACCAGCGGTTGTTCAGAATAAGGATAGGCCAGGTTGAGATTCGAGTGCCCCGCGAAAGAAGTGCTCGCGCATTGCTGGTCGTACCCCAGCAAGCGGCGGATGCCTAACGCGCGGCCCTCCGCTTCCGCATATTCCCAGCCTGCTATCGGGTCAGAGTGGCGTGTCACGGAGGCTGCGCCCGAGCAACCCAACGCTCCGGGCGCTTCAAAGGCCCGCACCGCGAGCGACGGCCA
>JBQTJD010000250.1:0-3001 GCA_052387475.1 Anaerolineales bacterium
CCCGTTCCGCAACGAAGCCAGCTGCCTGTTGCTTTTCTTCGCCGTGGTGCGAGGCATGCGGTTTCAAAACGTCGTCATGCCAGGTTGAAGATCGGCTCCCGCAATTTACTCACCCCTTGACACACCGCCGATGAGAGTCAAATAGCGACTCGGTATAAGATGGTCGTCATGGCCGTTTGTGGGTTGTTGAGTGTCTTCGTGGCTTAATTCATCTGCGTGTGCGATTGCAGCCCGGGCATGACCATCAGAAAATCGTGCGCGAAGCGGTCGGCGTAGTGGTCGGTGAGTTCGCGCACCCGCTCGGCTTTCGGCGAGGCCACGATCAACCCGGCGTGATTCTTCTTCGTCAGGCGGAAGACGATCTCAGGATCAGTATAGTCGGAAAGGTCGGGGTGCTCTTGCTGTGACAGGCAGGTGACGATGCCTGCGTAGTGCTTGCGCACCTTCGGCAACTTGTACGGTTCGCCGCCAATGTGCGCGGCTTCAATGTTAGCCCACTCGCGCCACAGGTTCACCCTGCTGGCGTACTCAATCGCATCGGCGATGTTGGCCCCGCCCACGCGCGATGCGCACTCGATGAAATACACCTGCCCATCGGCCTGCGCTTTGAGGAACTCGGAGTGCGTGGCCCCGCGCTCCATCCCCAACGCCTTGAGCATCAACTTGTTCGCGGCCAGCATCTCCTTTGCCAGGGCCGAGCGGTCGCCGAGCGTGCGCGTGACGAAGACGCCGCCATCCTGATAAACCGTGAGCGGCGGGCGCGCGTACTGGCTGACGGCGGAGAACAGCACCTTGCCGTCGTTCACCAGCGAGTCTACGTGAAAGACATCGCCGGGCAGAAATTGCTCGAAGACGAAGAATGATTGCTGGTCGCCCAGTTCGTCGAGCGCGCGCCACAGTTGTTCGGGGTCGGCGATGCGGCGGATGCCCATGCTGCTGGCCTCGCCGCGCGGCTTGAGCAGCCACGGCGGCGGCACGCTCCCCATAAACTCGCGCAACGCGTCGTAGTTGAACACACCCGAAAATTCCGGGACGAGCACGCCGCCGTCGCGGGCTACCGTGCGCATTGCCAGTTTGTCACGGAAATGGCGCGCCAGCGTGGAGCCGGCCCCCGGCAGCCGCAGATGCTCGCGTAAGTCGCCCGCTGTCTCCACGTCGAAGTCATCCAGCGCCACGACCGAATCTATTTTGCGTTCGCGCGCCAGGTAGCTCACGGCGTAGAAAATATCCGGCTTCTGAGTCAGCGACGGCATGAAGAAAACCTCGTCAATGCTCTCACGCGGCCACGGTTCGTTTTGGTATTTCTCCTGCGACATCAAGATCACTCGATGCCCGGCCTGCTTGAGCGCGTGCAGGAAGTTATCGCCCTTGTAATGGCTGGCGAGGCAGAGGAAGGTAAGGGGCTTATTCATTCACGGCTCCTGTGTTTTTTGACAAGGTGACCGGATGACAAGGTGATCCTAACGATCACCTTGTCACCCGATCATCCCGTCACCGTGTCATTCGTCACAGAACCCCTTCTTCCGTCTCACGGATCAACTGATCCACCACCGTCTTGAGACTGCCGGTGCGTTTGAAGGTGGCCAGCTGGCGGTCGGCGCTGGTGCCTTCCTCGAGGATGCGGTAGGCGTACTCGATTTCACTGCGGCTGTCGAGTTCGTCCGCCACATCGCCGATGAACCATTCGATCATCTCGCGGATCAGTTCGCGCGCCGGTTTCTCTTCCTGCTTGCCCCAGTCAATGAGCTTGCCATCCAGCCCGTAGCGCACCGCCCGCCACTTGTTCTCATCAATCAACGTGCTCGGGTACAGCCGGAAGGTCATGTTGTCGCGGCGCAACTTCCACGCTTTGTAGATGAGGGCTTGAAAGATGGCGGCAATGGCGATGCACTCATCCACCCGCGTGCACACATCGCACACCCGGAACTCGAGCGTCGGGTAGCTTTGATTGGGCCGCACGTCCCACCAGATCTTGCTGCCGTCGGGGA
Source organism: Anaerolineales bacterium (assembly GCA_052387475.1). Classification (GTDB taxonomy): domain Bacteria; phylum Chloroflexota; class Anaerolineae; order Anaerolineales; family UBA6663; genus JANWXR01. The sequence goes on from JBQTJD010000250.1 coordinate 1,989, forward strand.
TGCACTTGGTGTTGACAAGCGTTTGCTTGAGCTGATCGAACTCGCCGCGCGAGCCGAGGATGGGGGGGATGCCGGTGCGCGGGAAGTTGCGGAAGATGATGCTGCGGTAACTCTTGAGACCGGTATCCTGTCCGACCCAGAACGGTGAACTTGTCGAAAGGCAGAGCACGTGTGGCAGCAGATAGCGCACGACGTTCATCGCATCAATCACGAACTCCGGGTCTTCGATGCCGATGTGGACGTGCGTGCCGAAGATGAGCAATTGCTGCGCCAGCATCTGCATGTCGTTCTTCACGCCGGCGTAACGCTCGAAGGGGGTGATGGGCTGCTCCTGCCAGTTGGAAAAGGGATGCGTGCCGGCGGCGACGATCTTCAGCCCCTTGCGGGCCGCCAGCTCCATCACACCGCCGCGCAGCCGGATGAGTTCGGCTTTGGCCTCTGCCGGCGTCTTGCACACCTTCGTCCCCACCTCCACAATGGATTGATGCAGCTCGGCCTTGATCTGCTCGGCCATGCGGATCTTGCCCTCTTCGAGCATCTCGGTGATGTACGACTTTAGTTCGCGCGTTTCGGGGTCAACGATTTGATATTCTTCTTCAATGCCGATGCTGAACGAGGGGCGGGTGAGCATAGGGTCTCCTAGACGAAGGACGATGGGCGAATGACGAAAGTTAATTATTTGGGGTTTGGCTCTGTGCCGTATTCAAACGGTTCATCTCGCAACCAGCGCTGTTGCGGGTCAAGAGATCTTCTCAAGGCATGCAACTTCCCAGTCAATACTTCTGCGTCCCGATAAACTTGCCTGAGCGATGTGGGGTCGGCCAAGTACGGGCGACGATTGATCAGATGTTGACAGGCCACCGTTTCCATGACTGAGCGTATTGCCATCCCAAGAAACCGCGTTTGCTCAAGATCTGTTTGGCCGATTGAACCTTCAGCAATGTTGAGCGCAATTGAAGTGGCTGCCCGGGTCATTTGCGACTTCAAGTTGTAGTCTTCGCTTTTCGGCAATT
>JBQTJD010000251.1:0-2780 GCA_052387475.1 Anaerolineales bacterium
ACCAAAATCGCTCTACTCGGCGCGGGCAGCACCGTCTTCTCGCTCAATCTCATCCGTGATTTGTGCCTAACGCCGACTCTACGAGGTAGCACCATCCATTTCATGGACATCAACCCCTCCCGGCTGGACGCGGTGTACGGATTGTGCACGCGTTATGCCGCCGAGGTTGGCGCGACGCTCGACTTGCAACAAACGACTGACCGGCGGGCCGCCTTGCAAGGCGCGGATTTTGTCATCAACACCGCGCTCACCGCCGGCTACGACCGGCTCTTCGCCGGCTGGGATATTGCGCGCGGGTTGGGCTATCGCTATGGCGGCAGCCTGCATGTGATGCACGACGAAGCTTTTTGGATCAACTTCTATCAATTGCAGTTCTTCGAGTCTGTGGTGCAGGACATTCTCGAGGTGTGCCCGCAAGCGTGGCTGCTGCAAGTGGGCAACCCAGTGTTTGCCGGGATCACGCTGCTGGGCCGCAAGTATCCACAGGCGAAAATCGTCGGGCTGTGCCACGGCTTCCATGGGGTCTACCATCTCGCTGATGCGCTTGGCCTGTCGCACGCAGGCTTCACTTATGAAATCCCCGGCGTCAATCACTTCGTCTGGCTCAATCGCTGTTTCTATAACGGCCAGCCGGTGTTCCCGCTGTTGGATGAGTGGATCAAAACAAAAGCGCCTGCGTACTGGCAGCAATGCGGACCGGGTGATCCGGTCGGCCCGAAGATGGTAGACCTGTATCAACGCTTCGGAGTTTTCCCTATTGGCGATACGGGCAGTTGGGGAGGGGGCTCCTGGGGGTGGCCGTATCACACCGACGCGGAAACCGAGCGGCGCTGGCAGGAAGATCCACCGGTGCAGTGGCGTGAGCATTTTGCGAAAGGCAACACGCGCTTCGCCGCCATCGAACACGCGCAGCGCGACCCCACCGCTCGAGTCACCGAAATCTTCCCGCCGCAGCACTCGCACGAGGTCATCGTGCCGATGCTCGAGTCGCTGGTCTGCGACCTGCCGCGCGTCCTCATCGGCAACGTGCTGAATGGCGGGGGCCACGTGCCCGGCCTCCCGCCCGATATTGCGGTGGAGACGCCCAATCTAGTCAGCGCGCGTGGCATCCAGCCGGTGCAGACCACGCCGCTGCCCGCCGCCATCCTCGCCCACGCGCTGCGCGACTATGTAGCCCCGGTCAACCTCGAACTCGACGCTTACGAGCGTCACAGTCGCGCGACTTTGCTGGAGTTGATCCTGACCGATCCGTTTACGACTTCAGAACGACAGGCGCGTGAACTGCTCGACTCTATCCTCGCCTTGCCGTATCATACGGAGCTACGGGAGCATTTTCAGTGATGACCGCAGGGGAGGCCAACCGATGACTCGACTACAAGGCAAAATCGCCATTCTCACCGGGGCTGCGTCCGGCATCGGGCTGGGCACGGCGGAGCTGTTCGCCGAGCACGGCGCGCGGCTGGTGCTGGTGGATCGCAACTGCGCCGAACTCGAAACGGCGGTGGCGCGCCTAAAGGGCCTGGGCACGCATGTCGTCGGCGTGTGCGGCGACGTGTCGCAGGCGGCGACCATCGCCCGCGTGGTCGCCACCGCGCTCGACTCGTTTGGGCACATTGACATCGTCTTCAACAACGCCGGCATCATGCCCTATGGCGACCTGCGCTCGTTTGACGAGGCCACCTGGGACGAGGTGCAGTCGGTGAACGTGAAGGCAATGTTTTTGATGGCGAAAGCCGTCATCCCACACATGCTCGAACGTCGCAAAGGTTCCATTATCAACACCTCGTCGGTGATGGCGACGCTGACCGAACCGGGTTACGAAGCGTATACGACCTCGAAAGCGGGTGTGATTGGCTTGACGAAGGCGCTGGCGGTGTCGTACGCCGGGCGCGGCATCCGCGTCAACGCTGTTTGCCCCGGCTGGGTGGATACGCCGATGAACCGCAAGGTGGCCGAAGACGCAGGCGGGTTGGAGAAGCTGCTGCCGCTGATCAAACGCCAGCAACCGCAGGGTCGCATGGCTTCAACGCGCGAGGTGGCCTACGCCGTGCTCTTCCTCGCCAGTGACGAAGCCAGCGCGGTGACCGGCAGCGCGTTGTATGTGGATGGGGCCTCAACGGCGGCGATTGGACAATAGAGAATTGGAGGAGTGGAGAATTCTCCACTCCTCCAGTTCTCCCTTTTAGCTCCACGGGAATGGGCTGTGCGACGTTGGATGTAAATCGCCCTCGGCGAAGCGCGCAAAACGGAACGGGTGTAGCACTGCGCTGTGCTCGCCCATCATCACCTTGGCTACTTCCTTCCCCACACCAATCATCTTATAGCCGTGGTTGCTGTCGGCGATGAAGTAAACGTTGGGCCGCATCCAATCGAACACCGGGAACGAGTCGGCAGTGAACGCGCCGATGCCACCCGAAGGCGCATGGTGATAAAACGAACTGCACCCCTCGAAGCGTTCGAGGCAGTGCGCGAGGCCGGCGGTCCAATAATCCACAAAGTCGTCCTTCACCGTGTAGTGCGGACTCTGCGGGCCGTACGGGTCTACTTGCGCCTCCGGCCCCAGATTCTCCGGCACCCCGCCGCCCTGCACGCCGTGCCGATCCCGCTTCCAGTAGATGCCCCACAGTTTATCGGTGATTGTCTTGCCGGTCTTATCCGACACCAGCGGCTCGATGGAGTCCACGTGAATGACCGGCGGGGTTTTGCCATCCGCCGTCACGTATTGCGTCGGGTCAACACGCGCTTCGCCCTCGGCCAGCCGCCAGAACGTCCACATGTCG
>JBQTJD010000252.1:0-17268 GCA_052387475.1 Anaerolineales bacterium
ATTGGCCGCCTGCTCCCCGACCGCGTCCTCGCGGTCGGATGTCCTGCCAAAACGCCCGCGAGGACGCGGGCTTAGAGCAAATCGGCCACTTTCCAGAAATGCACCCCGGCCGACCGCGTTCATTGCACCTCACTCGGCTTTGCTCTACAATCTCCAGCGAGATGCTCAATTTCCTGCGCCGGCTCTTCGGCGGTGGTGAACGGTCACACACTGCGGCCACTCCCTTGCCGTCCCCTCCCGCGCCACCCGCCGACGATGAGGCCGCTGAACAGTATCTCGAAAAAGTGCAAGCCAAGGTCGCCAAGCTGGCCGAGGACTTTGCCGAGGGGAGCCTCAACCGCGCCCAGTTTCAGGATTTGTACGCGCACTATCAACGCGAAATCCGCACCGTCGAGCAGGTCATCGAAAGCAAGCAGGGCGATTGGCGCGCGGCGACCACCGAGGGCCAGAGCCTCCTCATTCGCCGCCGCAAGCTGGCGCGCGCCGAGGGGTATGCGATTTACGAGAACGACTCGGGCATGCCGCTAAGCACGCTCGGGAAGTTCGAGTTGGAGCCGGAGTTGATTGTGCCGATGCTGTCGAGCTATCGCACCGCGACGGCGGAGATGTTCGGCGGCGGGCTGCGCTCCACCGGGATTGATAATGGCCGCTGGTTGTGCTTCGTCGCCGGGCAGCACACCACGCTCATGGCGCTGTTCACGGTGGAGCCGGCCCCGAAGCAATTGGAATACCTGGGCCAACTGCATCGCACTTTTGAATCAGCCAATCGCAAAACGTTATCCGCGCCGCCCGTCAACCCCGACGTGTTGATTTATCCGCACGAGCACTATCTCGGCGCCTGGCGCGGCGCGTGAGTGGTCAGTGAACAGTCAACAGTAAACAGTGAACAGTGTCAGTCATGAGCCTCCGATAACGACTGTTCACTGTTGACTGTTCACTCGCTTTCCATGCCTCCCACTTACAAAGTCGTCGTCGCCGGCAACGGCAATGTCGGCAAGACCTCGCTCATCCGCCGCTGGTGCGAGGGCAAGTTCGAAACGAGCCGCGTCATGACCATCGGCGTGGATTTTCAGACGAAGCTCGTACCATTGCCGGACGGCGTGCCTGGGGGCCTGGTGAAACTTTCGATTTGGGATATGGCCGGGCAGGAGCGTTTTCAATCGGCGCGCGCCGGCTTCTATCGCGGCAGCCGCGCCGTGGCGTTGGTGTACGACGTGACCGAGCCTGCGTCATTGGCCGAACTAAAGCGCTGGGTGATCGAGATTCACAAAGCCGCAGGCTGGATGCGATACGTCGTCGTCGGCAACAAAGCGGACTTGCAGCGCGAGGCCCCGTTGGCTGATGCGCAACAACTCGCCTTCGAGCTTAAAGCCCCGCACCTCGAAACGAGTGCGGCCACCGGCGCGGGTGTGCCGGCGCTCTTTGAGGCCCTCGCCCGGCTGGCCGCGCAGTCGGCCTGACCCAGTCCAATCCATTCCCCACAATCGCCGTAACCTCAACCAGTGAATCATTTACCTTACGCAGTTGTCACTCCCGCGAAAGCGGGAGTCCATAACCGATGCGTGGATGCCCGTTGGCACGGGGATGACGTTGATCAAGCTTGTGGCGTTGGGACCGTCGCCGCGTCACATGAGTGACTCAAATCCGGCATCGCACAATTGGCGTGGGTGGATATGGATGATGATGGCCGGCGGGCAATGGGCGGCGCAACTCCCGCCGCATGTGCAACGCAACCTGCGCTGGTTCTGGGCCGATGGCCTGTTCGCCCAAGTAGCAGAATCGATCACGCTGGCGTATCTCAGTTTGTATGTGCTCAGCCTCGGGGCGACACGCGGCCAAATCGGCTGGATGAGTTCGCTCGCCAGCCTAAGCGCCGCGCTGCTGCTGTTGCCCGGCGCAAGCCTTGCCCGCCGGCCGGAACAACGCAAGCGCATCACGTTGCTTGGCAGCACGGCGGCCCGCATTGCGTTATTGTTGCTGGCCGTCATCCCATTCGCGCTCACCGGCCCCAACCTCGTCAACGTCGCCATCGCCCTGGCAGTCATTCGGGAAACGTGCGCCAACCTCGTTATTCCGGCATGGACGGCGCTCACCGCCGACATCGTGCCGCTCACATGGCGCGGCCGCTACTTCGGCATGCGCAACATGGCGATGGGAGTGGTGAGCGTGGCGACGACGCTGCTGGCCGGGCAGGCCATCACCGGCATCGGAGGTGAAACGGGATACCAATGGGCGCTGGGCCTTGCGTTCGTTACGGGCTTGTTCGCGACCTTCAGCTTCGCGCAGATCGCGCCACCGAGCGGCGCGGTCTCCGCCACACCTGAGGCCGTCATCAAGCCCGCGCCGCACAGCGGCGAGCGAGAACGCGCAACATTAGTTTCGACGCGTCGCGGCGGAACGAATGTTGCGCGTTCTCCAGCGCAAGCGGAGCTTGCGCCCGCGCCGCTGCTCCAACGCTTGCGCCAGCATCCAGAGTTTCTCGCTTTTTGCGCCTCGGCAGCGGTGTGGAATTTTTCGTTGAGTGTGGCCGGGCCTTTTTTCAACTTGTACGTGGTGGAGCGGCTGAGCGGTGACGCGCTGAGCGTGGGCTGGTTGAGCGTAGTGTCCTCGCTGACGGCGTTGCCCGGCCAACGCATCTTCGGCGTCCTCACCGACCGCTGGGGGCCGCGCCGCGCAGCGGCGAGAGAGAAGCGCTATGCGCTTCTCCAACCCAAGCTTCGCTTGGGCCGCGCCGGGTGCAACTGCTCACCAGCGGCCTCATCCCCATTTTGCCGCTGGCGTGGTTGTTTGTCCGCGAGCCATGGCATGTGGTGCCTATCAACTTGCTGGGCGGATTCTTGTGGGCGGGCTATCTCATCGCCAGCCTCAACTTTTTACTCATCCTCGCGCCGGAGGATGAGCGGGCGCGTTTCAGCGCCGTGCATCAAATGGTGGTGATGGGGTCGCTGGCGGCGGGCGCGGCGCTCGGCGGGTGGATGGTGACCGAGTGGGGCTACCTGACGGTGTTTGTGCTATCGGGCGTGGGGCGCATTGTGGCGGTGGTGCTGCTGGCGGCGTTTACGCGCGCCCAACCACCGCATGCGACCTAACCCCTGCCTTCGGCACCCCCTTCCCTGTTAGGGAAGGGGGACGGGGGGATGGGTCTTCACAACTCCCCGCGAAACGCCTTCGCCAGCACGCTGGGCAGCAGGGAGTCGAGTTCGGCTTCCATCAGCTTTTGTTCGCGGCGCAGTTCGGCGAGTTTGTTGTACAGGGCATCAAACCAAATTTGTTTGTCAAATGGCGGCATGGGCACTGCAAGTTTTTCCAGGGCCTTCAAGCCGAGCGTGCGATTGCGCCCGGCGCTGCCCGGCGAGGCTTCACCGATTTGCTTCAGCCCCGGTTCGGTGAGGAAATGAAAACACAGGAAAGACGATTTGGCGACGCCCGCCCGAGGCACACAAGTAATGTAGCGATGCGACCCGATCCGGCCTTCATCTTCGGGCTTCGCAACGGCAATCGCACCCTCCCACGCAAAGACATTGCTGAAAAGCAAATCGTCCGGCTCGATGTGAAAGACACGCTTGTCGCCGAGTTGTTCGCCGGTGATGGCAGGCTTGTGGAATGTGCCGTTCCCGAACGACCGAAGGCCAATCTCGTAATACAACCCATCCGATTCAACATTCACGGGGCGGCGCACAAGCGGCGCGACTCCTCCCATCGGTCTCAGAGGCGCATCTTCCGCAATTTGCATGTACGCCCCGAGCAAGAAGGCGTGGGCTTCGGCCTCCATCTCGCTCCGCCGTTGGCGGATTTCCTCCACCCGCCGCGCCAGCGCCTCCACCCGCGCCACGATGCGGCGTTGCTCCGGCAGGGGTGGGAGGGGGATTTCGACGCTCTCCAAAAACTCTTGTGGGACACGTTGTTGACCGGCTGAGCCACTCATACGTGAGGCGGCTTCTTCGCGAAAAGACTTTTGCCGAATGAAATGATAAAGCCACTCAGCCATCGCGCACGACCCTGGACGCAAAATATGAAATTCGGTCGTCCCAAACCCAAGGCTGTTTTTTAGATTGCGGGCAACAGCCGCTTTGCCGTTCTCCATGCTGGGTGTAATTTTGGCAAAGAGCACATCGCCCTCAGCAAAATAAGTGAAGCCCTTGCGCACTTCACCAAGTTTCCGAATCTGCGGGTCAGTGATTGCTCCATGCCTTGCATCCACCGCCGCCATGGGCACAAAAGTCACTTCGAGTTCGTTGGGCAAGGATGAGATTTCAGTCTTGCGAGGGTTGAGCGAGCAAACATCGGGGTCGCTCAGTTTTCGCCACTCCCACCCATCCGGCAACACGGCGCGTTCTCTGGCTGTTCCGGCTAAAGCCTCGAGTCCAGGAATTGCAGCCGGAGTCGAGGCTTCAGCCGGTTTCGCGGCGCGCTCACCGGCTGTTCCGGCTAAAGCCTCGATTCCAGGAGCTGCGGCCGGAGTCGAGGCTTTAGCCGGTTGATTACCGCGCGCCATCGCCATTCCCCAACAGCGCCTGCATCTCGGCAATCAACGTCGTAATGCGCGCCTCGTGCACGGCCACGCGCTCCAAAATTTCTTCCGGCGGCTGGTGCTCAATCGTCTCCGATTCCACCAGCCCCAGCCCGGCCAGGGTCAGGTTGTAATTCTTGTCCCGGATCGCCTGCGCGGGCACGCGCCACGCCCGCCCCGGCTCTTCGGCGCGCGCCGGCCACTTGGCCAGCAAATCGGGGAAGTCATCGCGGAACTGCGGCCCAAACTTGCGCTGGCCCTTGAGCGACGAGCCGTCGCCCTCCACGCGATAGAACCACACGCTTTCGGTCGGCTTGCCCGTGCGCGCAAAGATGAGAAATGCTGTCGGGATGCCGGTGTACGGCTGGAACATCCCCACCGGCAGCGCGACCACGGCCTGCAAATCGAACTCGTCGAGCAGCTTGCGTTTGATCTCGGCGTGCGCGCCTGTATCCCCGAACAGCGCGCCGTTGGGCAGCACGATGCCGCAGCGCCCGCCGGGCCGCAGGGCGCGCAGGCACAGCGCCAGAAAGAGCAGATACTTCGTCCCCGTATCCACCCGCAGCGAACGCTTGACCGAGTCGCGATCCACCTCGCCCGAAAATGGCGGGTTGGTCAGGATGACGTCGAACTGCACCTCATCCCAGCGGTCTTCGGCCCCGGCAATCGAATCGCGCCGCACGATGGGCGACCGGTCGAAGCCGTGCAGCACCGCGTTCATGCCCGCCATGCGGATGATGTCCTGATCGCTCTCAAACAGGTGGATGGCGCCGCTGTCCAAAAACTGGCGCTGGGCGGGTGTGAGCAAATCGCCCAATCCGCGCCGCACCACCGGCCCGCCGTTACGGCGAAACTCGCGGATGAATTCCGGGCTGGAATTGGCGGTGCGGAGGTGCTCGTAGGTGGCGATGCCGAAGCCCGCCGTGCCGCCGGCCGGGTCATTCATCGTCTCGCCGATCTGCGGGTTCACCATCTGAGTGATGACGCGGATGAGGTGGCGCGGGGTGCGGAACTGCGCGGCCTTCTTTTGCGAGCCGAGGTCGTCCACCAGAATCTCGAACAGGTCGCCTTTCACGTCCGCGTCCTCGGCCATAAACGAGACCGGGCTGATCCCGTCCACCATGCGGCGGAGCGACGCGCCATCCGGGATGACGAGCGCGGCCCCGGTGAAAATCTGGCGCGCGCCGAGGGAGAGTTTGGGGTGCAGGGCCAGCTTCGGGAGTAAATCGCGCACCGTGCGCAGCATGCGGTCGTTGTCCGGGTCGGAGCTGAAGCGGCTCCAGCGCAGGTCGCCGTAATCAATCGTCTCGCCGTTCACGGTCTCGACGGTAAAGAGCGAGTTCAGCGGCTGGCCTAGGTCGCGCGCGTCCTGCTCGGCCTGCGCGTCCCATTCCTCCAGCATCTTCAAAAAGATGAGGTAAGAGATTTGGGTGACGTAGGTGATGGGGTTGGTGACGTTGGCCGCCCAGCAGATTTTGCACAAGCGCTTGAGCAGACCGGAAAGTTCGGTGGTGTCCATTCAATTACCTGCACAGTTCATAAGCACACAGAAATTAAAGGGCATGGTCGGGAGACGCCCCGCCGGGGCGTCTCTACCCAAAACACGAGCGTAGAGACGGGCCGGTGGCCCGTCTCCCACCCTGCAATGAAAGCGTGTTGGCAATTCAATTCCGCCACGCGGAAAGGCCTCACGCATTGAACACCCGGGTATTCAAATCATCCACGATCCGCCGCAGGCCGTCCGCGCCAAACAGGCTTTCCAATTTGCGCCGCCCGCCGATCTGCCGAAAGGTCGCGTCGCGATTGAAGACGCTGAGATCAATCGTCTCGCCGGCGAGGTAACGGTTGCGCAACAGCCGCAACATGCGCGCTTGCTCCGGGTTGAGACTGCGCGCCGCCACCCAGGCTTGAAAGTTGCGCTCGATGCGCTCGGCGCGCGTCGGGAAGCGATAGCGGCCCAGCGCCGCCCGCACAAAATCGAACAGCGACCCCAGCGGCTCGCCGTAGGCCTGGCGCAGAGTCTTCTCCGTGAACCAGAACTCCGGCGAGTTGAGGCGCGCGGCCAGCCGCTCCAGTTCGGCCTCGCTGACCTCGCTGCCCTCGGCGATGGATTTGATGGCGAGGTCGGCATCCTGCATGCGCTGGACGACCGCCTGCCACTCGTTGAGGTACGTCTTGCGGTCGAGCGCCAGCCCCTCCGGCCCGACGCTAATCCTCTCACGCCGGACGAACTCATCCGTCAGCGACCCGAGCGGGATGGTGACAAAGTCGCGACGTCCTCGCTCACGCTCCGTATCGTCGCCGGGCGTAATCGTCTCGGCTGCTGCCTGACCGGGGCGACCCTCGCGCGCGGGCCGGCCCATCACGCGCGGCAAGTGATAGTGCTGGCCGGGGTCGTTGAAGCGCTCGGCATTGCCGACAAAGTCGTAAATCAGGAACGACGTTTTGTTGATGATCTCGAAGCGTTTGTTTATCTTGCACAGCCGGCTGCCGCGCCCGCGCATTTGCGCATACTTCAGCGCCGAGGCCGTCGGGCGCATCATGATCAAATTCTCAATATCCTTTTGATCGTAGCCGGTGTCCATCATATCCACCGAGATGGCGATGACGGGCAGCGGATCCAGTTTGAAGCGGTCAATCAACGAACCGGGATAGCCGTTGTTGCTGTACGACGTGATCTTTTTGGCGTAGTCGGAGCGCACCAGGCCGGGCGAGAGATTATAGCGTCGGGTGAGGCGCAGCACCTCGGCATCGCTCACTGTTTGATTAAACAACTGCTCCAATTGCACGGCGTGCCGCTCGCCCACGGCGAACACCAGGGTTTTGCGCGGGTGCTCGGTTTTGAGGCGCTCGGCCTCCACTCGGAAGAACTCATCCACCATCAGCTTGTTGCGGTCGAGCGAGGTGAAGGCGCGTTCCCACTCGCCGGGCGCGATGTCGTCGCCCTCCCATTGCGCGCCCTCCACCGTCAGCCGCGACTCGGCCAGATAGATTTCGTACTTCGCCAGATAGTTCTCGGCCATGCCGCGCTGGATGTCGTAGCTGAAGGTGGGCTTGCCCATCTGCCGCGCGCTGTCCCAGCAATCAAAGAAAAGATAGGTGCTGCGCCGCAGTTGCTGTTCGGTCTCGCTGATCCACTGTAGCGCGCCGGGGTTGGGCGTGGCCGTCAGGCCGATGTGGATGGCGTCAAAGTGCTCCAACGTCGCCCGGTGCGCGCCATAGATGGAACGGTGGCATTCGTCCGTGATGACGAGATCGAAATAGGCGTGGCCGAAGCCGCCGGGGCCAAGCTGCCCGGCAATCGTCTCCAGCGTGCCGACGACGATTTGTCCTTCACGGCTGCGACGCCCGCCGAACAGCAGCGTGCTCGGCCATTGCGCCAGGCAGTCATCGAACGTATCGCGCTTGGCCTGCTTTGCCAGTTCAATGCGGTCGGCGAGAAAAAGCACGCGCGAGATGAGACCGGCCTGAAACCAACGTTTGATGAGCAAGGCAATCATCAGTGTCTTGCCCGCGCCGGTTGCCATCTCAAATAACATCCGGCGTCGCCCCGCCGCTAGCGCCGCATCGGCTGCGCGCAGACATTCCACTTGATAGGGATACGGCTCGATGTCTTCGCCCCGAAACCGGAAGCGTTGGGGATAGGGGACGGCAGTCAGCGACTGGATCAGGTCGCCGCGCCGGTGCTGCTTCAGGTCGGCGCGGCGTTGCAGGTCGGCCTGCGTTGGCAATCCAAGGACAGACCGCGCGTCGCCATCGGCGTAATCCCAGAAATAATGATCCTGTCCGTTGCTGAGAATGACGAAGTGGACGGGAAGGGATTGCGCGTAAGCGCGGGCCTGATCTTTGGCGGAGTATGGATCAATGGAAAAGCGCTTGGCTTCGAGGATCGCCAGTGGGCGGGCGCGTGTATCTTTCAACACGTAATCAGCGCGGCCATCGGCGGCCGCTTCTTCGGTCGAGACCTGGGCCTTATCTTCAATCTCCCAATCGGCTTCGCGGAGCAGACGATCAATGATGATGCGGGCGTCAGTCTCGTTGGGCACGCGGGCAAGTGTAGTCGGCGGGTGCGAGGCTGTCAAAAGTTATCGGCATGAAAAGGGTAATAGCCAGACAATCGACTCGCCGATGCAATTGAATGATCGCCCCACGTTTGAAAATTTCGCTATGCCTGATCTTCCACGAACAGCTTCTCCCCTGCGCGTATCGGCACATTCAAGCGATTCTCGAACGGAGTGAGAGGGCATGACCACGCCTCGTTGTACGCACAATACGGGTTGTACGCTAAATTGAAATCCACACGGAAGCGATTTTGGCCAAGCGGCTCCGGCTCAAGGTAACGACCCGCCGGATAAGTTTCCTTCCCCGCCAGCGAATCTACGAACGGCAAAAAGAAACCGTGTGTTGAAGCGTAGATTGTCAGCGCCGCAGGTTGCCCCTCGGCTGTAAACGTAAAACGCCCAAAGCGTTGATAGGTCTGCGTATCGCCGGTGGTGGTCTGCATCTCGATCACTTCGCGCTGAGGGTACACCTCCACCGTCACCTCCAAGCGCAGGGTGGTGTTTTCGGGGAAGTAATTCAACTGGGTGAATTCACGCTTTTGCTGCGGGGTGAGCGGGGATTGCGGGTGGCTGCGGAAGAAGTCATCTTTCTCCGCGCGGAATTGCTCAAGTTCAGTCATTGTGACCTCCATCCCAAAGTATATCGTCCCCTTCTGTTCAGTGCGTGGCTCGTAGTCTCATACTCCTCAGGGCCGACACCAACACCGCCTGACTGGTCAACGTCATACCCGCGAAACTTGTCCCCACGCAAATGGGGAAGTATCCGTGTGATCGGCGATGGACTCCCGCTTTCGCGGGAGTGACGGACTGGCGGTTCGGTCGTTACGGCTTCCGGTAGAATCGGCCATCCGCCTTACCGAATGGATGGGCCACATGCAAAACCTCTGGAACGACTCCGAAGCCACTCAGTACACCGACGCTCTCAACCTGCGTGTGTACACCTCGCGCTTGTTGGGCCGCAACCCCGACCTGGTGTTGCACGGCGGCGGTAACACTTCGGTGAAGATCAGCCAGAAAAACCTGCTCGGGGAAGAGGAAGCGCTGCTGTCCGTCAAAGGCAGTGGGTGGGATTTGGCGACGATTGAAGCGGCGGGTTTTGCGCCAGTGCGGATTCGACAACTGCTCGGCCTTGCCCGCCTCGAGCAACTTTCGGATACCGAGATGGCGCGCGAGTTGCGCGCGGCCACCGTAGACCCCGCCGCGCCCGATCCCTCGGTGGAGGCCATCCTCCACTCCCTCCTGCCGCACACGTTCGTCGATCACACCCATGCCGACGCGCTGATCGCCATCACCAACACGCCCAACGGCCAAGACCGTATCCGTGAACTCTATGGCGACTCGGTCGTAATTATTCCCTACACCATGCCCGGTTTCAAACTGGCCCGGCTGTGCGCGGAGTTGTACCCCCAATACGCGACCGATCAAACGCGCGGAATGATTTTGATGAGCCACGGCGTTTTCTCTTTCGGCGCGACGGCGAAGGAGAGCTACGACCGGATGATCGAGTTGGTGACGCTGGCCGAAGAGTATCTGCGTGAGAAGAATGCATGGCAGATCGCGACCCCCTCACCCGTGGCGCGCTTTTCCGTCACGGGTGAGGCGAACACGCTGGCCGCGCTACGCAAAGAAATCTCAGGGGCCGCCGGTTTCCCGATGATCCTCGCCACGCACACCGACGCGCAGACGCTGGCCTTTGCCCGCCGCGCGGATGTGGCCGTGATCTCACAGCAAGGCCCGGCCACGCCCGATCACGTCATCCGCACCAAACGCGCGCCGCTTGTCGGGCGCGATGCACAAACCTATGCCGACGCCTACCGCGAGTATTTCACACGGCACGCCACACCCGCGCTCACAATACTTGACCCCGCGCCCCGAGTGATTGTCGATGCAGAGTTTGGTTTGATCACCACGGGCCGGACCGCGCAGGAGGCGGCCATCACTGAAGAGATTTATCGCCACACGCTCACCATCATCCAGCGCGCCGAGATGCTGGGCGGTTGGCGGGCGCTTTCGGAAGCCGAGTTGTTCGAGATGGAATACTGGGAGTTGGAGCAAGCCAAGCTCAAACGGTCGGGTGCGCCCAAAATGTTCGCGGGCGAGGTGGCGTTCGTGACCGGCGCGGCCAGCGGCATTGGCCGCGCCTGCGTCGAATCGTTTCTCGCCCGTGGCGCAGCCGTGGTCGGGCTTGATCTCAATCCCGTTATCACCTCACGCCTCACCCGTCGCGATTACCTCGGTGTGGTGGCGGATGTGACGGACTCGGCGCAACTCGAGGCGGCGTTGGCCCAGGCGGTGCGGGCGTTCGGTGGTGTGGATATGCTGGTGCTCAACGCCGGCATCTTTCCGCCCAGCCGCCGGATTGCGGAGCTGACGGAAGCCGAGTGGGACCAGACCCTACGCGTGAACGTGGATGCGAATGTCGCCTTATTGCGACAGTCACATCCATTGCTCAAGCTGGCGCCGCGCGGCGGGCGTGTGGCGGTGATCGCCAGCAAAAACGTCCCTGCGCCGGGGCCGGGCGCTGCCGCGTATTCGGCTTCTAAAGCCGCCCTCACCCAACTGGCGCGGGTGGCCGCGCTGGAGTGGGGGGCCGACAACATCCGCGTCAACGTGCTGCACCCCGATGCGGTGTTCGACACCGGGCTGTGGAGCGATGAGATTCTGCAAGCGCGCGCCGCGCATTACAAAATGACCGTGGCGGAATACAAGACGAAGAACATCCTGCGCACCGAGGTGAAGAGCCGTGATGTGGCCGAACTGGCCGCGGAGTTATGTGGGCCGCTGTTCGCTAAAACCACCGGCGCTCAGATCCCGGTGGATGGCGGCAACGACCGTGTGATTTGACCTTCACTGGATGCTTTTGATTTTGTGAAGCGAATGAGGGATTCACCTTACGTACCGTTGAGTGCCACTCCGAGCGAAGCGGGCGTTCACAGAACGCACAATCTCTAGCTCCAAAGTAGCGATTCTTCGCCGCAAACCTGACCTATGGCGGTTTCCAAATTGACTTAGGCTAAATCCGTTCCAGTAGAGACGCGCCGCGGCGCGTCTCTACTGCCCAAATCAAAACGGAACCTGCTCTAAGCGAAGTCGAATGGAACGCGCCCCGGAATAACAGACCGTGGTGATTGCGTTAGGCAAATGAGGGATTGGACGTTGGCCGCGCCTCAAAGCGGGAGTACAATCGCGTTCATCCCAATACGCGCCACAGCCTTTCACACCCATGACCGCTTTCTTGCCGCTCAACCTTCGCATTGACCTGGGGATAGACGCCCCGGCTGAGGAAGTGGATGAGGTCACGCGCCGGTTGCGGCGTGACATCCAGGAACTGGGCGTGGAAGCGGATTTCGTGCGCAACGGGCCGGCGCCGGAAGGAACCAAATCGGCTGAGGCCCTGGCGTTGGGGCAATTGGGCTTGAGCGCGCTGCCCGAGCAATTAACCGCGCTCCTGAGCGTGCTGGATAATTGGGCGACGCGCGCACCCGACCGCATGGCCACTCTCAGCCATCTCCCCGCCGAACAATTGACGGTGCTGGCTACGCTGCTGCTCAGTTCGGCGCAACGCCCACCGCGTCTGGCGCGGTTCGTTTACCGGGATGGCGAGCGACATCTGGAGTTTGACTACGACCCGGAAAAGACCGACCCGCAGAAATTGCTGGCCGAAATCAAAATCACCGTGCAGAGTTCGGTGACCATTACCGCGCACGGGGACGTCACCATTGGCGGCAGCGTCACCGGGCGCGATTTCAGCGCCACCACAGTCGCGCCACTTTAGACTCTATGCCTGGCAAACACGCCCTCATCATCGGCAACAGCCATTACGAAGACCCGACGCTGGCCAAGCTCAAAGCGCCGGAGGCCGATGTGCGCGGGCTGGCCGCACTGCTGAACGACACCGCCATCGGCCAGTTCGAGTCGGTGCGCGCCGTGATTGACGAGTCGGAAGCGATCACGCGGCGCGCCATCGCCAACTTCTTCGCACAGGGCAAACCCAACGAGTTGTTGTTGCTGTACTTCTCCGGCCACGGCGTGCTCGACGACAAAGGCCGGCTGTATCTCGCCGCCAAAGACACGCAGCGCGATCTGCCGCAAGCCACCGCCATCCCCGCCGCCTTCATCACCGATGGGATGGATTCGAGTCGCTCACGCCGGCAAGTCCTTATCCTCGATTGTTGTCACAGCGGCGCGTTCGCGCGTGGGGCGCGCTCGGCCACCGGGGCGAAGGCCATCACCGAAATGACGTTTGAGGGCATCGGCTATGGGCGCGCGGTGCTCACCGCCACCGATGCCACGCAGTATGCGTGGGAGGGCGAGGCCGTCATCGGCTCGGCGGAGAACTCGGTCTTCACGCATTACATGATCGAGGGCTTGCAGAGCGGCGCGGCGGATACGGATGGCGACGGCGAGATCACGCTCGAAGAATTGTACGATTACATTTACGGCAACGTCGTCAAACAAACGCCGAAGCAGACCCCGCGCAAGTGGTCGTACAACCAGGAGGGCCGGCTGGTGATTGCGCGCACGAAGCCCGCCCCACCGAAGGTCGTCGAGCTTCCGGATGAGTTGCGGCAAGCGATCAGGAGCCCGTACAGTGGTGTACGCGAAAGCGCAGTACGCGAACTCGAAATCCTGCTGCACGGTGATGACGGCGAGTTAGCCTTGGTCGCCGAACAAGCTTTGTGGCGACTGGCGGCTGACGATAGCCGCCGCGTTTCCATCGCCGCTTCGGATGTTTTGGACAAAGTGCTGGCGGAAAGACGGTCCGCTCAACCACCAGCGGCCGGCCAGGAGCTGCCCGTCAAGGAAGGGCCGGCACTTGTCCCTGAAGTGTCGGTTGAGTCACAGACCGACTCGAATGAGCCAGCGCTGGCAGGCCCGGTTGAGGTATTGCCCGCTGCTCAGCCGATAGTCGATGACGCAGCGCCGGTACCCGCCGAACATGAGCCACTGGCGGCCCTTGCCCAGAATCCACTCTCACCTCCTGCTCCCGAACCAGTCAGTGGGTTGAGCGACCTTGAGCGGCAAGTCCTCATCCGCTCTGCGTCTGGCGAGAGTCTGGAGGAAATTGCGGCTCAAATGAGCCTCAGCAAAGCGGAGGTTCGCTCACAGTTGCGCCACCTCATGCGAAAACTGAATTTGAACTCCGCCTACGACGTGCGCTGGCATGCGATTAAAATGGGGCTGCTGCCGGACATTCCCATCACCGGCAGCCCAACTGTTTCAGCCTCCACGCCTTCCGCCGTGACCCGCCCAAGCCGGACGGAGGCCGCATCGCCGAGTGAGACCCCTGCCTTGCCACCCGCTGTGACGCGCTGGCTGAAAGCGGCGTGGTTTCCGCTGGCCTTGATGAGCGTGGGCTGGGGCGTGGCTCTGTTCGTGGTAACGGTGTTGGTCAATATTGCCCCCGCCGATGCTTATCTCGCACGCGAGTGGGGTGGCTGGCTAATCCTCGGCTTGAGCGGCGGGGTCGTTACGGCCAACGCGCTGCGCCGGCGCATGCGTGACGCGCGCGCCACACCCTCGCTACTCATTATCGGAAGCTGGCTCGGCGCGGCGCTGCTCTGTCCGCCCGTGTACAACCGTTTCATTGCCATCGCCGGGATTTCCCAGGGCCTCGCCGGAACTCTGGCTGTCTTCGGGGCGGTCGGTGGGGTGGCCACAGCCGTAGCGCTTTATCGAGACGGGCATATCACCGACTATCGAGACTTGGCCATCATTTGCGCCGGCTGGGCGGTTGCATGGGGCCTCAGCGCATGGATGAGTTTGATTGCCTTCAGCTTCTTTGGCGACAATGATCCGTGGATTGCCTCCATCATCGTAGGGTTGACGGGCGCGCTGGCCGGCTTCATCGGCGGGCGGGTGATGTTGGGGCAGTTGAAGCGCGAGCAAGCGGAGAGTTAAGTCCGTGGCCGGCAAATACGCACTCGTCATCGGCAACAGCGAATATCTGGAGCCTAAGTTAGCCAAGCTCGTCAAGCCAGGGCAGGATGCGCGCGGGCTGGCCGAAGTTCTGCTCGAGAAGGAAATCGGCGGCTTTGATGAGGTGAAGTTGCTTTTGAATGAGCCGGAAGTCGTTATCCGCCGAGCAATCTCGCGCTTCTTCACTCAAAAGAATCGTAGTGATCTCTTACTTCTGTATTTCTCCGGCCATGGCGTATTGGACGATGAGGGCCAACTCTATTTCGCCGTGCGCGACACCGAACACGATGCGCTGACGGCGACCGCGATCTCCTCCAATTTCGTCCGACAGGAGATGAACCGCAGTTATTCGCGGCGGCAGGTGTTGATTTTGGATTGCTGCAACAGCGGTTCGTTTGGCCGTAGCGCCAAAGGGTTGAGCACAAGCGTCGGCGCAGTGGCGCAGTTTGAGGTGAGTGGTTATGGGCGGGCTGTGCTCACAGCGTCAGACTCTCTCCAATATGCCTGGGAAGACAATGATTTTGTGGGCCAAGCCGATTACTCGGTGTTTACACATTTCTTGATCGAAGGACTAAAAACGGGAGCCGCCGACAACGAAGGGGATGCTGACGGTCAAACGGCGCTGGACGAGTTGTTCGACTACGCCCGCACACGGATGCGAGGCATCAATGCCCGGCAGACTCCGACGTTAAGCGTTGACAAGCTAACCGACCCCATCATCTTGGCCCGCAACCCGAAACCGCCGGCGCCGAAGCCCGTGGCGCTTCCGGCTGAGTTGCAACAGACGCTCGACGACCCGCGCCCGTGGGTGCGTGAGGGCGGGGTGGCGGAACTCAATCGCCTGCTCACTGGCAGCCAGCCCAAACTGGCGGCTGCCGCCCACGAGGCGTTGCAACGCCTCACCGCCGATGACAGCCGCCGGGTGGCCGACGCCGCAGCCAAAGCATTGGCCGCACACCTCCCAGCCGCCGAGCCGAGCGCAGCAGAGCAACAAGCAGAACTCGAACGATTCGGCAAAGAGTACGCCGAGAAGCTTCGCGCAACTGCGCGCAGATTGGAGGAGCAACAAAAGGCGCACGAGGCCGAGCTGGCAAACCGCAAGGCAAAAGAAGAAGCGGAGCGATTGGCGGCGGAACGTGAAGCCCGGAAACCTCAGCCCGCTGCGCCCCAGGCCGAAGACCGGCGCGCCGTTGAACGGGCCGAGGGAGAGGGGATGGTCGTTCACGCACCCATCCCATCCGTACCGGCAGAGAGCGAGCCAGCCCCACAAGCCCAAGTGGAAACCGAAGTCGCGCGCACGCAGAAAGAAGAAGCTGCCCGGCTAGCTGCCGAGCGCGAAGCAAAGAAACCGCAGCAAGTGGAAGACCGGCGCGCTATTGAACGGGCTGAGGGCGAGGGGATGATCGTTCACGCGCCGAGCCCCTCGGCACCCACCCCGCCTGCGCCGGGCAAGCCAAGCGCCCGCGAGCGCGAGGTGGAAACGGGTGAGCGCGCGCCGCAAAGCGGCGAAAGAGAAGCGCCTAAGTTGGACGAGGTCCAACGACGCGCCGGAACTACTGTTCCGCTTTCTCCAGCGCAAGCTTCGCTTGCGCCTGCGCCGCAGCCGGCGCTGGAGGCCTTGCTCACGCCGGCGGAAGATCGGCGCGCCATCGAACGCGCCGAGGGCGAAGGCATGCTGGCCAGTCTTCCCCAGCCAGTGGTCGAGCCGAGATTGCCCGCCAGCGTTGCCGCGTGGCTGGACAAGCCATGGTTCCCGCTGGCGCTGCTCACCGTGGGCTGGGGCGCGGCGATGTTCATCGCCCAATTCACATGGTGGATTTTGACGCTGGATGGGCAAGACTCCGCCGGGCTGGCATACTCGCTGATTCTAGGTTTTCTCGGCGGAACGGTGACATGGTTTTCCCTGCGCGCCTCAACGTCAACTGGGCGCGAAATCCCGCCCGTGCTCATCATTGGCCTGTGGGTGGTGACCACACTGCTTGGCTTGTGGCTCTATCCGCTTTTGCAGGACAACGGCATCGGCATTGACGAAAGTGTTGCCGTGGAACGGGCCATCCTGGGCGCAGTGGGTGGAATTGGAACCAGTGTGGTTCTGTACCGAACAGGGCGCATGGTCAACAGCCAGCGTGCTGTCATCATCGGTGTGGGATGGGCGATGGCGTGGCTGGTCAGCGCCTGGCTGGGCCTCAGCCTCATCAATCTGTTCGGCGACGATGCACCATCCGAAATGAAAGAGTCGTTGACGAGTCTTGGTCTGAGCGATGATACCGCGGTCATGCTCGTGTCGTGGGTGTACTCGCTCATCCACGGGCTAGAAGGCACGCTGGCCGGCCTCATCGGCGGGTGGGTGATGTTGCGGCAGTTGAGGCGAGACACGGGCGAAGAGAGTGTCCAAACTGAACTGCTCGCAAATGTTCAGCGACCGATGGAAGCCGCCAGCCGCGAGCGCAATCAAACCACCCTCGACGAAAAGAGTTTGATCGAGACTATTCCCGGCCTCGCCGTGTGGGCCGAGAAGCCGTGGTTCCCGCTGGCGATGATGAGTTTGGGCTGGGCGTTGGCGTTCTTCATCGGCACATCCCTCTTTTGGTCCTTGTATCAAAATGGGCAGGAGCTCAGCACCAGCCGGTTCGGCGAGTTGCTGGTGTTGGGTTTGGCCGGCGGCGCGGCAACGTGGTTGGCCCTGCGCGCTGTAGCCCCGAAGGGCAATGAACTCCCGCCGCTGCTGATCATCGGTGGGTGGGTGGCGATTACGCTGGTGGGCGTCTGGCTCAACCC
>JBQTJD010000253.1:0-2572 GCA_052387475.1 Anaerolineales bacterium
CGCAGACGGCCGATGAGGTGGTGAAGCCCGCGCACTTGCACGTCTTTTTGCACGATGGCGTGACGGATGAGTTTGCCGCCGCGCCCGATGCTGGCGGGCAGCCGACGACCGACATCCGCTTCGCGACTGATGGTCCGCTGGCCACGCACCTCAAGAGCGAGCGCAACTCGCTGTTGCTTTCGCCCGAGCAATCGCTGCCGCAGCGCCTCGTGCGTGATCGGGCGCGGCTGGCGGTGCTCGGCTCGGGGTTGTACGTGCCGCTGCAAGGCAAGGGCGGCCTCACCGGCTGGCTGGCCGTCGGGCCGAAGCTGTCGGGCGAACCGTTCAGCCGCGACGACTTGCGCTTCATCGAGTCGCTGGCCGACCAGGCCGCGCTGGCGGTGGAACGCGCCTCCGTCATCAACGACCTCGAGCGGCGCGTGAAGGAACTCAACGTCCTCAGCCAGATGTCGCAGGCCGTCAGCTTCACCACGGCGTTCAACGATTTGCTCGAACTCATCAATGCACAGGCCGGCAAGATCGTGGACGCGCGCAATTTTTTCCTCGTGCTGAAAGACGCGCGCGGCACGGCCAAGTACGAGTTGTATGTGGAAGAAGACGACCGCATCCTCGGGCAGGAGGGCCAGCCCGTGCCGACCGATCGCGGCCTCGAGAGCGAAATCCTCCGCACCGGCCAGCCCATCCGCACCGACGACTACACCGAGGAGTGCAACCGGCGCGGCGTGACGCCCGGCGCGAAGCTCTATCGCGCGTGGCTGGGCGTGCCGCTCAACGCCGGGCCGGAGACCATCGGCGCGATGATGGTGGCCGCCACGGATTCGACCATCACCTTCACCGATGACCAGCTCAAAATTTTCTGGGCCATCGCCGACCAGGCCGCCTCGGCCATCACCAAAGCGCGGCTGTTCCAGCAATCCGAGGAGCGCGCGCGGCAACTGGCTACGCTCAACGAGGTCAGCCTCACCATCGCCTCGACGCTCGAACTTGACCCGCTGCTCGAAAAGATTCTGCACAGCGCGGTCAGTATCCTCAACTGCGAGGCCGGCAGCCTGTACCTCATCGACGCCGATACGGGCGAATACGTCTTCCGCGTGGCCGTCGGCCCGGTCGGGCAAAATTTGGTCGGCACGCGCATCGCGCCGGGGCGTGGGTCGGTGGGCGAGGCCATCGAAAGCGGCAAGCCCGTCATCGTCCACGACGCGCAGCGCGACGCGCGCTGGTACAAAGAGGCCGACGAGTTCACCGGTTTCAGCACGCATACGCTCATCACCGTGCCGCTCAAATTCAAAGGCCGGCCCATCGGCGCGCTGCAACTCATCAACAAACGCGACGGCTCGCCGTTCGACGAGAACGATCAAAGTTTGCTCACCGCCTTCACCACCCCGTCCGTCATCGCCATCGAAAATGCGCGCCTGTTCACGCAGACCGACGAAGCGCTGAACGCGCGCGTGGAAGAGCTCTCGGCGCTGCAACGCATCGGACGCGAGTTGAACACCACGCTGGAGACGAACCGCGTGATGGCCCTCACGCTACGCGCAGCCATGCGCAACGCGAACGCCGTCGCGGGTTGGGGTGGATTGATCTCCGAATCGGGCGTTAACGTGCTGGTGGCCGAGGGTTATGGGGAGGCCGGGCCGCGCTTGAGCGAGCGCGCGTTGCCGTTGGATGAGGGCCTGCTCGGGCGCGTACTGGCGACCGGCGAGCCGCAGCCGCTGGGCGATGTGGTGCGCGAGGCGCACGGCCTGCCGGTGCTCGATTCCACGCGCGCCGTGTTCGCCGTTCCACTCAGGCGCGAGCGACAGGTCATCGGCCTCATCGTGCTCGAAAGCAACCAGCCCGACAGCTTTACGCCGGAACAGCAGACCTTTGCCGCCCGGCTGTGCGATTTGGCCGCCATCGCCCTCACCAATGCACGGCTGTACGCCGAAGTGAACGCGGCGAATCTGGCGAAGAGCGAGTTTGTGTCGTTCGTCGCCCACGAGTTGAAGACGCCGATGTCGTCCATCAAAGGCTACGCCGATTTGCTGATGGGCGGTGTGGTCGGCCAGCCCAACGACATGCAGAAGCAATTCCTCGGCACCATCCGCGGCAACGTCGAGCGCATGAACACGCTGGTCTCCGATTTGTCAGATGTGGCCCGCATCGAGAGCGGCCGGCTCAAGTTGGAGTTGAAACCGCTGCCCATCACCGCCGTCACCGACGATGTGATCCGCAGCACCAGCGCGCTGATTGACGCGAAGAAGCAGTTGCTGACGGTGGAGGTTCCGACCGACCTGCCCTATGTGCTGGCCGATTACGTGCGCACCTCGCAGGTCGTCACCAACCTCGTCTCGAACGCGCACAAGTACACGCCCGAGAACGGGCACATCATCCTGCGCGCGGAACGCTCGGACAATATCTGGGAGCCGGATGGTCCGCCGGAGGTGCTGCACGTCTCAATTCAGGATGATGGCATCGGCATCTCTCCTGAAGATCAGCGCAAGCTCTTCCAAAAATTCTTCCGCGCCGAAGACCGCATGGCGCGCGAGATGGCGACGGGCACCGGCCTCGGCCTCAACATCGTGAAGAATTT
>JBQTJD010000254.1:0-11772 GCA_052387475.1 Anaerolineales bacterium
GGCATATAGGAACGGCGCACGACTCCGGCGCTTTGTGTAAACGCGTGCCTGTCAGGCATTTGGCTGCCCAACCATGCGCTGTCGTTGGGCCCTGATTTGTCGTCCGTCAATTCTCCAGCAAACGAACAGTGGTGCTGAGTCCAAAGCTCAGCGCCACTGTTTTTGTGATGGGTCGTTTCGTGGTTCGAGCGGCGAGCGGCCATCCTTCAACGGCGACCCGAGTTGGCGGCCATAAGTCCAATCAGGATTACAATTGGGACGGTGACTAATGCTCCATCACTGGATGAGTTGTTGTTCGATGTTCTGACTCCGGACGCAGTAAAAGAAGCCGAGGCGATATGGCCCAGGTAAAAGTATTCTATGACGAGGTTGGGAATACACTCACCGTTTGGTTTAGCAATCCCGCCAATGAATATGTCAGCGTGGAAACCGGCGAGGAAGTGATTCTGATGAAAGACAAAGACGGAAAAGTCATCGTTTTGAGAAGCTGAACTTTTCGATGACCAAGCCCAGGCATTTGCAGGTGGCGTTTGAGACGGTCGCCGCAGCATAATTAGCTTGAAGTGCAACGGCAATAACATCAATGATGAATGATCAATCTGATAATCGCTTTGGCTGGCCTGTTTTAGTTGTGAGCACACTTATAGGCTCGTGTTTGGCTGGCGTGTGCGGTGTGGTGCTTGGCCTCACCTTGTTCGGGCGACTGTTTTGGCCGCTGCCAGATCAAGAGCTATCCTCAAATCCCCCGCTGATCCCAACTTTGCCGCCACCCCCAACATTGTCGCCCTTGCCAACATTGCCACCAACCCCGTTTGTGAATGAGCATACGACCTTTACTGTGTACTGGAAACGCCCGCTTTGGGAGAATGCCATAAGCGGCGCCGTTCTGACCGAGGATTTTGAGAAAGACGAATCAGATTACGGCGAACTCAGCTTTCCGTATATCACTGGAAATGAGTTCATCCTGACAAGCCAGAGTACGACGGCCCAAATCTTCAACGACGGAACCTTATTGGACAGTGGAAATCTCATCCACTTCCGCGACTGGGGTAGTGGATTAACGTTTAGTTTTCCCAATGCCATGACAGTTATCGCTTTCGGTTTTGACTACAGACCAACAGAAACATGGCAATTAACCATCAATGACACCGTAATCACAATCCCCAAAGGGAGAAGGGGATTTGTTGGGATTGTGTTCCAGACGGATTACCCAGAACAGTTCATCCTTTCATGTAACGAGGGAGCTCAAGGTGGTCTGTCAGTAGACAACATTTTATATGTTCCGGCGGACTCGCCGTAAGTAAAAGCCACCCAAGAGTCGCTTTACAACAGACAAAAGTGGCGCTGGGCAATAGGCCCGGCGCCACTGTTCTTTCCCTTCGTGCTTTTGGTGCTCTTTGTGGTTCAACCAACGGGCCGCGGCGCATCCTGCTTGTGGTCGGCGAAGAGCATGGTCACACAGCCGGGCGCGTTCTTCGTCAGGCGCACCAAACACTGCCCCGCCGCCACGCCCTCCGGCGAACGCATCGCCGCAGTCATCGCCCCCACGTCGTCAAAAATCAAGTCGTGAATCAAGCGCATGTCCACGGGGCCGGACGGCCCGCCCTCCACATGGCTCACGCCGACGAGGCGCAGGCCCGGTAGTTTGTCGGCCAGCGGTACGAACTCACGCGACCAGCGCTCCACCAGATCGGGGATGGCCGGGGCGTCGTGGAAGAGCAAAGTCAATTTATACATTGGGCGATTGAACTGCTCACTGACTACTGATGACTGGTTACTGTTCACTGGCCATTATAGGCAACCACTTCCACCGTGGGCCATTCGCGGATGGCGGTGAGCGTCGGCTCGTCGCTCAATAAATCCATCATCTGCAACTCGTAGCCCTCGGTGGCGAGGTCGGTGACGGCGCGCAGGTAACGGGCGGCCAGCACGTCAACCGCCGGGTCGCCCGCATCCAGCACGACGTTGACCGAGCGAAGCAAAGTCTCAACTTGCGCGAAGGTGCCCTGAGCGAGGGCTTGTTCGGCGGCGGCCAGCATCGCCTCGAGGGCGACGTGCTGCGCGCCTTTAGGGCTGCGGATGAAGTCGGCGGTGATAGCGCGCTTGCGGGCTTCCGGCCCATCCGGCAGCCAGGCGCTGAGGTAGTACGCCGCCGGATCGTGCAATTGCTGGTAGCGGCGCAGGGTGTCGAACAACGCCACGCTCAGGCGCAGGTCGGCCAGATCGCCCTCCTCAATCGCCACCCCGCGCAGATGGGCCAGCCACTCGGCTTCGATGTCGGATAGCGATTTGTCGTAGTGGGCGCTGAGGGCGTTGTCGAGTTGGGTCGCATCATCCGGCGCGGGTTGCAGCGTAGCGTACATCATTCTGAATTGATCCCAGCCGTACGTATCGACGAGATACTTCACCAGTGACCCGGCTTCGAGGTAGCCGATCTCGTGTTGCGCGGGATAAAAGTTGCGGGCGAGGTCGGCCAGCGGGATGTAACGCTCCCAGGCCAGTAGCGCCGCCGCGCGCCGGTCGAGATTTTCGGGCTTGTAGTGACCACCGGCGATGAAGACCGCCAGCCCCTCCGCCAAAAACGCCGGCCGATGGTTGGCGATGGCGCGGTCGAGGATGTGCACGCCCTCATGCACGAACACGGTGTCGAAGTTGTTGCCCGCCGCGTTGCGGTCGATGTAGGTAATGGAGATTTCACCGCTGGCGAACCCGCCATGCCCGAGCAAACGGCTGAGCAGGGTGAAGATCACTTTGTGACGACGCTCAACGCCCAGCCGGTCGGCGACGACTTCGAAGGCGGCATCGGCCTGTTGCTGAAGGAGTTCGATATCGCGCTCGGCGGCTGTGCCGGTGAGGTAATGGAAGATGCAGCACGCGCTCTCGGCCCGCGCCCACTGAGCGTTGCGCTCCGGCTGCGGGCGTTGTTCCGCCGGCAACAGGGTTACGGTGAGCGTCACCGATTGCGGCTCCCCATCCGTATCATTTTCTGGCGGGCGCGCGACGATCGTGAGAGTCTGTTCGCCTGCCAGCCCGCCCGTATCCCACACCCACCACAGCGCCGCCTTCGGCGTGCCCGCCATGCCGAAGCCCTGCAACTCGCCCTCGCCCAACAACTCATCGTTGTGATAGACCGCGACCGTCCAGCCCGCGTCGAGACGCGAGCCATCCACTTCAAAACTGATGATGTCGCCAGCATACAACTCGGGGCCGGGGTGGAAAACGATGTCTTGTGGTTGCAGGCCCTGGAGCTGAGGCGTTGCGGATGGAGACTCTACTCGTGCGGTCGGCGCGACAGTGGGAGTCGCAGCTGCTATCGTTGCGCTGCTGATGGGCGTCGGCGCGAACGGCGTGGCTGTCGGCGTCGGCAGCAGCGTGTTGCAGGCCAGGGACAGGGCGACAAGCAGCGGCAGCCACTGCTTCCGTTTGAGAGAGGCATTCATAGTGTTATGAGGTTGTCGTACCTGCCGGCGTTCAGGGCTGATTGAGCGCAGTTATACCATCTTTGGAAGGAACAGGGGTAAAAACACGGTAAAGGTTTGGCGTAAGCGCTTCCGCCCAACGGCGTGGCGACATGTGAGTCTCTTCGCGGGCGTTCGCTGCTGCGAACGCCGCTCAGAGCGACATGCAATGAGGATTGCCAATAGCTAAGCAGAGTCATTGCCCGGCAATCACTCAATCACCAAATCGCACAATCACCCAATCCCGCAATACTCGGTCACCACTTCCCACAGCACCTTCACCCCCCACCCCAGGCCCTCCACCGGCGCGCGCTCGTCGTGGGCGTGAAACATGTCGAAGAAATCGAAACCCAGTGGCAGCTTCATCGGCGCGAAGCCGTAACTCGGCACACCGAGTTTGGCGAGGTACTTCGCGTCGGTCGCACCAGTCATCATGTAGGGTACCACCTTCGCTTTAGGATCGTGCCGGCGCAGTGTGCGCGTCATCAAATCAAACAGCGGCGTGGTGTGCGAGGTTTGTAACGGCGGCGAATTACAAATCACTTCGTATTCGAGGTCGTTGCCCATGACCGCTTGCAACTCAGCGAGGTAGGACTCGGCGTCGAAGCTCGGCAATGTGCGGCCATCAATCGTCGCCTCGGCCACGCTGGGGATGACGTTGGTCTTCTGCCCGGCGCTCAGCCCGGTGGGCACGGCGGTGTTGTGCGTGAGGGCGATGAGAAACGGGCGCAGTGGATGGTGGCGCAACGCACCGTTCAGCGCATGGTCAACATGCTGTTCATCGCGCAATGCGGTGAGCCTCCTCCCCAACTCCCCGCCGATAGCGTCAGCGGCGGCGGCGAGAAACCCATCCGTCGCCGCGGTGAGGTGACACGGCAAGCCATATTGCGCCACTTCGTTCACGGCCCGCGCCAGCCGCGCCACCGCGTTGTTCGCGCCAGGCTGCGAGGCATGGCCGGGCTGGCCGTGCGCGCGCACCTTCACCCAGCACGTCCCCTTCTCCGCCACCTGAATCGGATACAACGTCGCGCCGGCGAAATCCATGTTGTAGCCACCCAGTTCGGTCAGCCCGAATTCCGCGCGGATGAGGTCAGGATGGTTTTGCACCAGCCAATCAATGCCATAACGCCCGCTCACTTCCTCGTCGGCGGTGGCGGCGAAGATCACATCGCGTTTCAGTGAAACGCCGCTACGCTTGAGCAACAGCATCACCATTAACTGTTGCGCCACCGTGCCTTTCATATCCACCGCGCCGCGCCCCCACGCGAAGCCGTCGTGCACCTCACCGCCAAAGGGCGGATGCGTCCAGTGGTCCGGCTCCACCGGCACCACCTCAGTGTGCCCGTACAGCAACAGCGGGGGCGCCTCGCCGCTGCCTTTCAGCCGCGCCACCACGTTGCCGCGCGTGGGTGCAGATTCGAAGACGAGTGGTTCGAAGCTCTCGGCTTTCAGCACGCGTGCCAGATATTCGGCGGCGATGATTTCATTGCCGGGCGGGTTGGTCGTATTCAGTTGAATAAGCGACTGCAAGTGACGGACCGTTTCGTCCGTCACCACATTCCAGGAAAATGTCATGGTCGTAATCCGTTATCGGTCAATACGATATCTAGTTGGAGAGCGTTGAGAGAACAGCGTCGGACACGTGCCTAGTTGGTGTGCTTGCTGGGTGGAAACTTCATCCTACTCACTTCCTCTTTGAAAAACCGCGTAATCGGCGTTAAATGTAGAAAATCGCGGACTCGCAACGCTATCTTACCTTCGGGCGAGAGTGAAGCAGGCGCGAACGCATCAATCCATTGATTGCCGGCAACGTAGTGCCAAGCACAGCCCCCGAAAACAAACATATAAATCACGACACCTTTATGGGTCAGCACGATAGGAGACATGATAAGACCATCGAAAACCTTGTTAGTTTCCGGCTCAACAAGTAACACGCCGAGTATCTGATATTCAGTTTGCATACCCGAATCACCTGCAAGCAACATCTGGCGAAGACGTTCTTCCTGTTCTTTGCCTAGCGACACCTCCTTGAATGGTTCCAGACTTGAAATACTTGCTCTCCACAAAACAGAGAGATGGAACAATTTGAACAGTGTGTAATCTACGTTCTTGATGTCGACAAAATCCTTGTTTGTTGTTTTAGGTATAGTCCTTTTGTTTCGATACCACAATTTGGCAAAATAGGCCTCGTATTGATTGGCAAACAGATTTTCACATTTATCGCATAGAAGCTTCTCACGTAATCCCTTCTGAATGTAGCGGGGTTGGACATTTCCCTTTTTGAGAGCAAACATGCGTCCTTTTCCATCATAGCCAGGACGATATAAGAACTCTGGGATTATGTGAGAGTCCCTGAGCTCGCGCTCTTGAAGGCACAACCGACAGTTCATAGGAATGACTCTGAGGCACTCAATACTGAAATAGACGCAGGCCGAAATGTTTCGCTACCTAATGGCGCGTTCTCAAGGGCTGTTCGGGTATTGAGTGCGTAAAAGCAATTATGCGGCAAATCGCGGTTGCATGCTTCAAGCCGCGTGATAAATCTCGTGCGCGGCGCGCAGGCCGGATTCAATCGCGCCCTGAATCCAAGCGTGGCCGAGCGAGCAATGTTCGCCCGCAAAGTGCACCCGGCCCTCCGGCGCGCAGATGGCGTCGTGCAGCAACGTTTGCTGGCCGGGGTCGAACAGCGCGAATGCGCCGCCCGCGAACTCATCGTCGTGCCACATCTTGCTTGCGCCGACTTCAAAAGTCCCCAACACTTGCGGATGGATGACGGCGACGTTTTCGAGCGCCTGCTGCAACCGGTCGTGCGGCGAAAGCGACCCCCAGCGTTGCGCGTCTTCCGACCAGGTGTAGCTCGCGAGCATCACACCCCGCCCGGTCTCGCGCCCGTGCTCGGTGTAATAAATGTTGCGCACCGGCAAATCGGTCAACGTACCTCCGCCAAAGATTCCGTCGTCCTCCTCCCAAAATCGGCGGCGGCACTGGAAGAAGATTTTGGCCGAAGCATCGTAGTGCAGTTGGCGGATGGCGCGGCGCTTGGCCGCCGAAAACGGCTTGACGCTTTCGATGTGCCGCAACACCGGGAACGGCAAGGTGAGGATGGCGTAATCGCCCGTGACGCTGAGGCGGCCATCTGCCGTGGTGTAATGCACAGTCACATCCTCGGGCGATTGATCAATCGCGGTGATTTTCGCGTCGAAGCGGATGCGATCACGCAGCCCGGGCACGAAGCTCAGCGGCAATTGATCCATACCGCCCTCGATTTGCACCATGTCGGTGTAATAGTTGTGCAGCTCTTCGCGCAACAGTTCCATCAGCGAGGAGTTGAGGATGGACTCCTGATTGAACAGCAGCCCGAACATCTCGATCATGCCCTCCGACCAACCCTCGCGCTCGAGGAACTCGCGCACCGAGTACTGATCCAAACGTTCGGTGAGCAACTCCCAGGCCGCATCGCCTTCAGCCGTTAGCCTTTGCCGCATCGGCTTCAGCGCCGCCTCCCACAATCGGCCCGCCGAGTGCCCGTGCTCGTGCGGGGCAACTGCGAATCCCAGGCAAGCGGGATCCGCTTCCGCTTCGGCGGCGCGCACCTTGCGCCCGTTGAAATACAGATATGCTTGCGGGCTGCTCATCGTGAAAGGGTAGGTGCGCAAGCCAAAGTTTTGCACATACTCAAGCGTCAGCGTGTGTGCGGTGGGGATGCGCATCGCGCCAGCCTCGGCGTACAGCCCCGGCGCGAACGGCTCGCGCAGGGTGAGGATGCGGCCACCGACGCGCTGCTGCGCCTCGAGCACCAGCGGCTCGTGGCCCGCGCGCAACAGTTCATGCGCGGCTACCAGGCCCGCCATCCCCGCGCCCGCAATCAATACCTTCTTCGGCTTCGCACTTTGGCCCAGCCCGTGGCGGATCAGGGAAAGGTAGTCGAGAGAAGTCATAGGCTCCTTTGTTTCCCTCATTTCCCGTTTTTCAGCCGAGCAACGAGAAACGGCGGGATGTCGGCATAGCTCGCCCACGACGAGGCCAGCCCTTCGCGGGGTGGCAGCAACGGTTCTTCGAGAGCATCGAGCACGAAGCCGGCCTCGAAGCAGGTGTTGAGCAACACGTGCAGCGGGCGGTGAAAGTAATACTGCGCGACGGGTTGGCCCACGATGGCCAAGCCTTTGTGTGTCGTGGGTGTGAGATAGCGCGAGATTTTGATCGAGTGCGCTTCCACGATTGTGCCGTCGCGGTCTTCCTCCTCCGAGACGCGCACAATCTTGTCTGCCGAGTTGAAGCACGGGTGTAGCACCGCAAACACGAACGTCCCATCCGGCTTGAGCAATTGCCGCATCGCGCGGCACAGCGGCGCGATTTCAGGCATATCCATGAAGGCCATCAGGCACGCCGCTGCCTCGAAGCGGCCCGCGCCGAGTGTAAGCAGTTGTGCTTCATCGGTCGCATCCATCACCTGAAACTGCATCCGGTCGCGGTGCTCGCTCTGCGCCGCATAAGATTGCGCGCGTTCGATCATCCCCGCGCTGAAATCGAATCCGACGACGTCCGCGCCGGCTGAGGCCAATCGTCGCGCGAATACGCCGTTGCCGCACGCGGCGTCGAGCACTGTATCGCCGGGCTGCACGTCGAGCAGGTGTTGCGCCGCCGGGGCGATGATCTCACGATGCGAGACGTTGCCGGCGACACCCTGTCTTTCATCCCAAAACGGCGCGAGTTGTTCCCACGCCTGGCGCGAGGCGGCGTTGAGATCTTCAATGGACATGACATACTCCTGGCAAGGGAAAAGAAGGAAAATTTGGAAATGAAGGAAACATGCCCTCGTTTCCCTCATTTCCCTTCTTTCCCGATTAGCCTTACCGCTTGGCCCACCCCATCCTCGGCGCGTATTTTCTCACCGAGTCGCGCGGCCCGATAACGCATATCGGTGTCGTGTAGCGCACGGTCAATGGCGGCGGCAAGATTTTCGCTCGTGAGGCGCGATTGCGGAATGGCCTTTGGCCCGACGCCGAGTTGCTCAACGCGCCATGCCCAAAACGGCTGGTCGGTGGTGAAGGGCGTGAGGAGGCTGGGCACGCCCGCCCGCAGCCCGGCAGCCGTAGTGCCCGCGCCGCCGTGATGCACCACCATTGTAGCGCGAGGGAATAGCCAATCATGCGGGGCTGCATCCAGCACGAACACGCTCTCCGGCTGGTTGCTCAATTGCAGGCCGCCCCATCCACCCAAGAGCACACCCCGTTGACTGGTGCGCCGTAGCGCAGTCAGCGCGATGTCGGCAAGGCGTTTTGCTTCACGTGTCACTACACTGCTGAACCCGATGCACACCGGCGGCGGCCCGCTCTCGAGAAAACGTATCAGGGCAACCGGCGGCTGCCCTTCCGCCTCGGCATCGAGGAACCAATAGCCGGTGACGTGCGCGCGGCCCTGCCACTCCGCGGGTGGCGGCATGACGTGCCGGCTGAACCCATAGATAAGCGGTGTAGGCCGTTGGCCATCATCCGCGAACGGCCAGTGAAGGGCCGGCGACAAATGCGGATACTGTCGTCGAAGCTGCCAATAGCCGAGGCGATTGCCCCACCAAAATGATTGCGCGAAGAACGTATGCGTCAACCGGTTGAGGGCCGGGCCGGGCGTCAGGCCTGGAAACATCGGTCTGGAGACCGCGCCCGTTGGGCCGAAGAGCGGAATCAGTTGGGTGCTCACATCGTGTACACCCATTGCCCGCGCGACAGAATGCGCGCCCACCATCAACAGAAAAGAGTGAATGAGGAGGTCGGTGTCGCGACACAGCGCGACGAGGCTATCGAAGACGCTCTTCGCGAGGGGCATCGCCTGCCGGTACAGTTCGCGATAGATGCGCCACGGGTTGCGCCCGGCCGAATCCACCAGCGCTTGACTGATGGTTTGCGGGTCACCGGCCAGCGGCGCGAAACTCAGGCCGGCACGGGCGACAAAGGTTTCGAAGGCTTGTGGCGCGGCGAGCCGAACCGAATGCCCGGCGCGTTGTAAACCGAGGCCGAGGGCCACAAACGGCTGAACATCGCCGCGTGTGCCATACGTGGCGAGGGTGATGTGCACGCGATGGATTGTACCGTTTAGCGAAGGATGAAAGAAACGGCCAGCCCGCCTTCTGGGCGATTGTGCGCGGCGATGGTTCCGCCTTGCGCTTCAATGAGCTGTTTGGCGATGGCGAGGCCGAGGCCCGCGCCGCCCGAGGCCCGCGCGCGCGACTTTTCGCCGCGCCAGAAGCGGTCGAACAAATGCGGGAGGTCAGCTTCGGCCACGCCGGGGCCGTTATCGCTGATGCTGAGCGACGTTTCATTCGCCGCACGGTGAACGGCAACGTTGACGGCCCCGCCCTCCGGTACGTAGCGCAGTGCGTTGGCGAGCAAGTTGCCGATGACCTGACTCACGCGTTGCGGATCGGCGATGACGGTGGGCAGGCTGGGTTCGACATTGAGCGTGAGCGTGATGTCTTTCTCGCCGGCCTCCGCCTCGAACAGGCTCACCGCACGGGCGGCCAATTCGCCGAGGTCGGTCGCCCGCAGATCAAAGTGCAATTGGCGGGCTTCGGCCAACGTCAACAGCCGGAGGTCATCCACCAATCGTTCGAGCGTATACGTCTCTTCGAGCACCGGCGCGATGTTGGCATCGTTGGCCGGATATACCCCATCCACGATGCCCTCCAACTTGCCACGCATCACCGTGAGCGGCGTGCGCAGTTCGTGCGCGATGTCGGTGAGCATGGCGCGGCGCTCGTGGTCGTTGCGTTCAAGCGCGTCGGTCATGCGATTGAAGGAGTCGCTCAGGCTGCGTAGGTCGCCCGGCCCGGTCACCGGCACACGCGCCGAGAGGTCGCCGCTCGCCACCGCTTGCGCCGCCGCGATCACATCGGCCAGTGGATTGATGAAGCGTTGCGCGAGCAGGAAGCCGATGAGCAGCGTGAGCAGCGCGAGAAAGATCGAGACGATGACGACGGGTGTGAGCAGGCCGAGGATGAGGCCAAACGGCGCAAGCCGCTCGGGCACGGTCATGAGAAGAGTGCCGACGGGTTGGCCTTCGGCTTGCAGTGGCAACGAAGCGATAGTGGGGAGTGCGGTATCGCCGGAATACGGCTGGCCGATGAGGACGGTATCGTCACGCCCATGGTCTAGCACGACGCGGCCGGCAGCGTCAAGCACGGTGGCGCTTTGCCATGCGTTGCCATGCGCGAGCACGGCCACGCCCTCCCAACTGCCGCGACCTTGATAGTAGGCCTCGAGCGCGCGGGCTTGCAGCGGTTGAAACGGCGAGCGGTCCCCCGGCAGTCCGCTCACTGCCAGCGCGAAGGCAAACGCAATCAGCAATAGCACCACGATCAACGCCACGACCGCGCCGAAAGCTTGCAGCAACAATCGCAGCAACCGGCGACGGATTTGGCGGACGGAGTTTTTGGGATCGAGGGTCTGTGCCATTCGTGACAGGTTGACCGGGTGACCGGGTGAGCTTTCACCTTGTCACCCCGTCACCTTGTTAAATCATTCTGGTGCCTCAACAAACTTGTAGCCCACCCCGTGCACGGTGATGATGTAGTCGCCCGGCTCCAGCTTGCGGCGCAAGTTGCGGATGTGCGAGTCAATCGCGCGCTCGTAACTTTCGAACGAAATGCCGCGCGCCACGGCAAGCAATTGCGCGCGAGAGAACACGCGGCCCGGCTGCGCGGCCAGCGCGGCGAGGATCTCGAACTCGGTCGGTGTGAGCGGGATTTCGCGCCCGGGTAATTCGGCGCGGTAACGGGTGCGGTCAAGCGTCAGGTCGCCAGCGCGGATGTTGTCTGTCTCCGGCGCTCCGCGCCGAAGGACAGCGCGGACGCGGGCGACGAGTTCGCGTGGGCTGAAGGGCTTGGTGAGGTAATCATCCGCGCCGAGTTCCAGCCCCACCAACTTGTCGCTCTCCTCCACACGCGCGGTGAGCATGATGATGGGCACATTCGATTCGCGCCGCAACTCGCGGCACACGTCCAGGCCATCCATCCCCGGCAACATGAGATCAAGCACCACGAGATCGGGCTTGTCTTTGCGCGCCAGCGCCAACCCCTGCGGGCCGGTCCCCGCCGCCAGCACGCCGAAGCCCGCCGCCGTGAGGTAATCGCGACAGATTTCAGCGATCTTCGGTTCGTCGTCGATCACGAGAACAGTCTTCGACATAGCAATGCACAATTCTCAATGCACATGGCTTCATTGAGCATTGTGCACTGTGCCTTCATCATTCGTATCTCAGCGCTTCAATCGGCCTCAGTTGCGCCGCGCGCCAGGCTGGGTACAAGCCGAAGAACACGCCG
>JBQTJD010000255.1:0-1500 GCA_052387475.1 Anaerolineales bacterium
ACCATTGAGCTACATCGGCGAATTAGCGCGCAGGATTATACCAAACCTTGGCGCAAACGAGGCCGGAGTTTACTCGGAGATGAAAGCCGCGTCAATGGCAAAACGGCCAATGATCACGGGCGAAGCGCATTCGCACGCTCCAAGTGAATTGCAGGATAATGCGTCATCTCAATCCACAGGATTACTCCATGATTCAAAAAAGACGTATCGGTGTGTTGACCGGCGGCGGCGACGTGCCGGGCCTCAACGTGGCGATGAAAGCCATCGTCACTCGCGCTGCGCAGCACAACATTGAAGTCATCGGCCTCCGTCGCGGCTGGATGGGCTTGCTCAATTTCAACCCCGACGACCCCGACCATGAAGAGAAACTGACGCTGCCCCTCACCAAGGAGCGCGTCCGCACCATTGACCGCACCGGCGGCACCATCCTGCATACATCGCGCACAAATCCTTCCAATGTGAAGCCGAACGAAGTGCCCGCACATGTAAACGAAAACGAGCGTGAGCCAAACGCCAAAGGCACGATTGACTGCACCAAACACGTGCTACGCGTCATCGAGCATTTGAAGCTTGACGCCCTCATCCCGATCGGCGGCGATGACACGCTGAGTTACGCCAGCCGCTTGCACCAGGAAGGCGTTCAAATCGTCGCCATCCCCAAGACAATGGACAACGACGTATTCGGCACCGATTACTGCATCGGATTCTCGACGGCGGTCACGCGTTCGGTCGAGGCCATCACCGCCTTCCGCACCTCGGTCGGCTCGCACGAGCGCATCGGCGTCGTCGAATTGTTTGGGCGCAACTCGGGCGAGACGTCGCTATTCGCCGCTTACCTTTCGGATGTGGATCGCGCCATCATCTCAGAAGTGCCGTTCGATTTTGAGCGCGCCGTGAACTTCTTACAGGAAGACCGCGCCCGCAACCCGTCGAACTATGCGATTGTGACCATTTCGGAGGGCGCGACGTTCGTGGGCGGCAGTATCGTGGAGAGCGGCGACCCGGATGCGTACGGCCACCGCAAACTGGGCGGCATCGGCCAGTTATTGGCGCAGGAGATCAAGGCCCGCTCCGGCATCAACATCATGTATGAGCAACTGGCCTACATCATGCGCTCCGGCGCGCCGGACTCGCTCGACCGGATGGTGGCAAACTCATTTGGCTTCCTGGCTCTCGACCAAATCGCCATGGGCCACACCGGCCGGCTGGTGGCGCTGCAGCAGGGCATTTACACCACCGTGCCGATTGAGTTGATCACCGCCGGCAAGAAGCGCGTGGATGTGACCGCGCTGTACGACCCGCAAAACTACAAACCCAAAGTCCGTGACATGCTCGGCAAGCCGATGTTTTTGTATTGATTTGCAGCGCAAATCAAACGCCCTCGGTGATGAGCCGAGGGCGTTTTCAATTGGGGTGCATCAGCACTGCTTCAACAGCGGCGGCAAAGCTTTCGAAACGATTGAACTTGGCGTCCCCACGCTCAATTTCTTTTACTTCTCG
>JBQTJD010000256.1:0-7933 GCA_052387475.1 Anaerolineales bacterium
CCGTTGAGTTGATAGGGCCGCAACTGTCCGACAAAGCTCGCCGCTTGCGGCAGTTTCTCCAGTGTGCGATGTCCGTTCAGTTGCCCGATGAGGTCGTCAAGCCAGCCATCGACTTGTACTGACTCCACATCCAGTCCATCCCACTCGCTAGGGTTCGCCAGCGCCAAATTCAGCGCCTCGCCCAGCGCGAGCTTGCCGTGATTCTTTTTGTGGCGTTGTACCAGCTTGAGCGCGGCCTGCACCTCGTCGGGGTTGAACTGCATCCACTCACCTCGCACCTGCACCAACGCGGTTTTGCTCTGCGCGAGTTCGGTCAGCTCGTCGAGCGTGAGGGAGGTATCGCCGACCGCGATCTTCCAATCGAAATCCACCAGCGCGTTCATGCCCAGCAAACCAGAACCTTCGCGTTGGCCGAGCGAGAGTTGCAACTTGAGCCGGCGCTGGCGCTCCTTCCACCACGTCGGCACCAGCACGCCGAAACCGCGTGCGCTCAATGTCTCCGCGTACTTTTCCAAAAACTCAACCGCCTCGGCCACATTGAGGGATAAAAATTCCGACTCATGGGTGTCGCCCAAACGACTCAGTGGCGGATACAGGCCGGCCGCTTGCGCGAGGCCGGCCCGCAGCAGGTCCGGCATCTCCGGTTGTGGCGGCTCGGCCCACACCTCTGCCGCCGCCCACAAGGCCGGCGCCTCCGTGGGAGCGGGTTCCATCGCGGTCGAATCCACCGGCACGGGTGCGAAGCTGGGCTGCGCCTGCATCCGCAACGTTTTCGGTTGCAGATGAAACGTCAACCGCCATTCGGCATTTTCCACCGCCTCGGAGTTTTGCGGCGGCTCCAAGCGGAACGCGACCCGATATGGGCTGGCGACATACTCATACGCCTTCAGCGACCACGACCGCACGGCCTCGCCAAATTCGGCCTGCTCGGGTTCGCGCTTGAGCGTGCTGAGGTTGTGCCGTGCATGAGGCCACAAATCCAGCCACCAAAAATCACGCGGGCTGGACGGTGTGGGTTTGGGCTGCCACTTCCTCGGATCATGAAACGGGCTTTGCCCCGGTGTGTAGTTGTGAGCGGCATAGTCGTGAACGGCGGCTGCGAGGAAGTCGTGGAGGAGTTCGAGCGGTTCGGGCAACGGGCGGGCCAGCGCGCGCGCGGAAGCGGGCATCGCGCGGGCCAGCGTCACCACGGACTCCGCCAATCCGGCTTCGGCCAGCATCACGCGCCAACGCCCGTTGCCCGCCTCATCCGCTGCCGGTAGATATTGGCCGCGCACCAGCACCATCGCCGCCAGGCGCGCCGCGCGCTGCCAAAACTTAACGCTCGGCCCAAACTGCAAATAGCTGGAAGAGTCCGGCAGGCGCAAGAGGAGCGGCAAGGCTTGATGCGGCGGCACCATCACCGCCTCCACCCGCCAGGGCCGCAGCGTTAGCTCACGGATTTTGCGCCGTGTGGGGCGGGCGGTCTCGGGCGTGACGGCAACTTCGGCCGTGCTCCGCAATGGCCGGCGATCATCGGATGGCAACACCAGCGCCAGCTTGCTCGCTGTCTCCATTAACTTATTCATGGGCAAGTCACGCGCCACATTCCACAAGCTGTGGATGATGGCCGACGCGCTGGCCGCATACGGATGATCGAACGCGGCCTTGAGGCGGCGTGCGGTGTCGGTCTCCGCCCACACCGCCAGCGCATTGCGCGATGTAACGGAACCGGAAGGGAGCCAGAGGGCGTGCAAAATGGTCGTCATTCGAGCGAAACATTGTAACACGCGCATCGCCGGATGGCGCGCCGGTGGGCGGGGTGAAGTAAAATCGGAGCATTCAACCCTCCCTCACCTCATCCCCCACAATGCTGTCACTCACCGGCTCAGCTCTTACTATTGAAGATGTTGTCACGGTCGCGCGGCGCGGCGCACCAGTCGCGTCGTATTCCTCCGAAGTTATGGCCCGGATGGAGGCCAGCCGCCAGTGGATTGCGGAGGCTGTCGAGCGCGACGGCAAAACCATCTACGGCGTCAACACCGGCTTTGGCTCGTTGGCGCGCACGCGCATCGCACCCGAGCAGACGCGGCAGCTCTCGCGCAACCTCATCCTGCAATGTTTGGTCGGCGTGGGCCAGCCGCTGCCGATTGAGATCGTGCGGGCGATGATGCTGATTCGGGCCAACGTGTTTGCGCGCGGCCACAGCGGACTGCGTCCCGCAGTGGCCGGCCTCTTCATCGAGATGCTCAATCGCGGCGTCACGCCGTGGGTGCCGGGCAAAGGCTCGCTCGGGGCCAGCGGCGATCTTGCCCCGCTCGCCCACATCGCCACGGTGCTGACGTGTGATGAAGGTGCGGATGGTGGATATAGTGGGCAGGCATACTTCAATGGCGCGTTGATGAGCGGCGCGGAGGCGATGCGGCACGCCAGACTGGAGCGTGTCGTGCCGGAGGCAAAGGAGGGGCTGTCGCTCACCAACGGCACGACATTCATGGTAGCGGCGGGTGCGCTGGCCGTGCATGACGCGCAATCACTCATCGAGCACGCCGAGATTGCGGCGGCGCTTTCAATCGAAGCGCTGTGTGGGTTGAGCGAGGCGTTTCATCCGGCGCTGCACGACGCCAACAGCCAGCCGGGGCAAAGTGTCAGCGCGCAAAAACTGCGCGCGCTCACTCATGGCAGCCGGCTGATCGATTCGGAACCCGAGCGCGTGCAGGACGCGTACTCACTCCGCTGCACGCCGCAGGTCATTGGCCCCGCGCGCGATGCCGTGGCGTTTCTCCATGAGCGGTTCACCGCCGCGCTCAACGCTTCATCGGATAATCCCCTGATCTTTGCTGATACCTCAGAGCCATTCAAGATCTCCGGCGGCAACTTTCATGGGCAAGGGCCGAGCCTGTGGCTGGATTTCCTTGGCATCGCGCTGGCCGGGGTCGCCAACATCGCCGAGCGCCGCACGTTTCGATTGCTGACACCGGAGTTGAGCAATGGTCTACCGCCGATGCTGGTGAAGCACGCCGGTTTGGAAAGCGGGCTGATGATGCCGCAGTACACCGCCGCCGCGCTCGTGTCCGACAACAAAACTCTTAGCCACGCCGACAGTGTGGACTCGATTCCGTCGAGCGCCAATCAGGAAGACCATATGAGCATGGGCGCGAACGCCGCTCGCCACGCGCTCGAGATTTTGGACAACGTACGACACATCATCGCGATTGAACTGTTGACCGCCGCGCAAGCCATTGACCTGCGGCCCGACGGTCCGACACGCCTCGGTCACGGAACGCGCGCGGCGTATGAAGTCATTCGCCGGCATGTGAACTTCATGGAGCATGATCGCGAGTTGACGCATGACATTGAAGCGCTGGCGGAGTTGATACGCAGCGGCGAGGTTGTGAACGCCGTAGCGAACATGTTGTAACGCATAGAGTTCGCCCTCATCCCCAACCCTTCTCCCGCTGGGAGAAGGGGTGAGCTTAGTCATTTCACGCACTTCTCCCTCTCTCGGAGGGAGAGGGTCGGGGTGAGGGCGAGCCGCAATCCAACAATCACCCATGCCCCCCACCCTCCTCACCCACCTCACCTAAGCCCTCACCTGCGTGCCCGCACACAATAATCCCGTGGGCCGTATCGCCAATGCCGCGAGTGCAATCGAGGGCGAGCGCATCGTCGCGGTCGGGCCGGAGAGCGAGCTACGGGCACAATTCGCCGCACACAATCCGCAAGTGATGGATTGTGGCGGCTACATCGCCGCGCCGGGCTTTGTGGACAGCCACACGCACGTTGTCTTCGGCGGGTCGCGGGTGAAGGAGTACGCAGCGAAGATGACGCGCAGCGCCGCCGAGGTCAAAGCACTCGGGATACCGACCGGCATCCTGGCCACGGTAGCGATGACCCGCGCGGCTTCGGTGGAGGAGTTGACGGCTAGCGCAGCGGCGCGCCTGCGACGGATGCTCGCGCACGGCATAACCACCGTTGAGAGCAAAAGCGGCTACGGGCTGACGGTGGCCGATGAGTTGAAGATGCTGGAAGTCAACCGGCGGCTGGCGCAGGTTGTGCCGTGCGACATCATCAGTACCTTCCTCGGCGCGCACGACTTCCCGCCCGCAGTGTCGCGCGAACGCTACATCGAGCTCATCATCCACGAAATGCTGCCGCGTGTCGCCGAGCAACGGCTGGCCGAGTCCTGCGATGTGTTTTGCGACGAGGGCTATTACACGCTCGACGAAATGCGCCGCATCCTCGAAGCGGGCCGTGCGCACGGGCTGAAGCTCAAAGCACATGTGGATCAGTATTCGGCACTCGGCGGCTCCGACCTGTGCGCCAAGTTGGGCGTGGTTTCTGCCGACCATCTCAACTTCACCGAACGCCCGACGATGCGGCGGCTGGCGGAAGCGGGCGTCGTCGGCGTGCTCATGCCGATCATTGACTTCGCCGTGAAACACCCACGTCCCTTCGACGCGCGTGCGATGCTGGATGAAGGCATGACGCTCGCCCTCGCCACCGACATGTGCCCCGGTGGTTGGGTCGAGTCAATGTTTTTGGTGATGCAGTTCGCCTGCCGCCAACACGCGCTTTCACCGGAAGAAGCGCTGCTCGCCGCAACGGTCGGCGGCGCGCGCGCCTGCGCCCTCACCGACCGCGGCACGCTCTCAGCCGGCCAACTCGCCGATATTCAAGTGTGGGATGTGCCGAGTTTTGAAGATGTAATTTATCGGATTGGGTGCAATCCCGTTCAGACCGTTATCAAGAGAGGGAAAAGTCGCGATTGGTAAGCAGTAATTGGTAATTGAGTGAAGAGCAATTACCAACAACCAATTACCATCTATGGCGACACATCAATGACTTACGATCAATCTCGCGTCCCGCTAGTGGAGGCGGTCAGCGCGGCCCAACGCGCGCAGCCTATCTCCTTCCACATGCCCGGCCACAAGTTCAACCCGACGCTGTTGCCGGAGATTGCGGAACTCTTTGGCGCCGGCGTTTTCACCGGCGATCTGAACGAGATCATCCCCGATCTGGATAATCTGCATGCGCCGACCGGATCATTTTTGAGGGCGCAGAGTCTGGCAGCCGCTGCGGTCGGGGCTGAGCGCACGTTCTTCCTCGTCAACGGCTCCACCGCCGGCAACCAGGCCATGCTGATGGCGGCGGCCCGCGACGGCGACACGGTGATCGTGCCGCGTGCGGCGCATCGCTCCACGTACGCCGGGCTGATCCTTTCCGGCGCGAAGCCGATTTACGCGCCGCCGCAGGTTCATCCGCAAGTGGGCTTCCCGCTGGGGATTAAAGTGGAGGCGGTGGCGCAGTGCTTCGCCCATCATCCCGAAGCGGTTGCGCTCCACATCACCAGTCCGAATTACTACGGCTACACATCGGATGTTGCGACCCTCACCGAGTTGGCGCACGCGCGTGACGCAGCCGTGTTGGTGGATGAAGCGCACGGCGCGCATTTCCCGTTTCATCCCGCACTGCCGCCCTCGGCGGTGAGTGTTGGCGCAGACTTGGTGGTGCAAAGCGCGCACAAAACCCTCGGCGCGCTGACGCAGGCTGCGTGGCTGCATCTCACCGGCGACCGCCTCCCCGCCAGCCGCGTGCAACATGTGCTATCGCTGCTGAAATCGTCTTCGCCGAGTGTGTTGCTCACCAGTTCGCTCGACGCAGCGCGGCGGCAGATGAGCCTGCACGGTGAGCGACTGCTGACCGATGCGATTGAACGCGCTCAACGCGCGCGAGCCACCATCCGCGAGATACCGGGCCTGTGGTGCTACGGCGCGGAACTCGTCGGCGCGCACGGGATTGCGGGTCACGATCCGACCAAGCTCGTGATTCGTGTGAGCGATGCCGGTTGGACGGGCACGGGCTTTGCCGAACAGTTGTGGGCGCGCTTCACACTCAGCGTTGAGTTTGCCGACCCGCG
Organism: Anaerolineales bacterium; assembly: GCA_052387475.1. Taxonomy (GTDB): domain Bacteria; phylum Chloroflexota; class Anaerolineae; order Anaerolineales; family UBA6663; genus JANWXR01. Next base: position 5,900 of record JBQTJD010000256.1, read on the forward strand.
CCACATCATCGCTTCAATCAGCATCGCCGACGATGACGCCAAGATTGATAAACTGCTGGCCTGTCTGCGCGCAATAGTGGAGGCGGGCCACGCGTTGGCCGATGACGCGCCCCGGATGTTGACGTGGCCGGGCATGCCGCCGCTCATCATGTCGCCGCGGCAGGCCACGTTCGCGCGCTCGTGTGCGGTGCCGCTGGCGGGGAGCGTGGGCCGCGTGTGCGCCGAACCCGTCATCCCCTACCCACCCGGCGTGCCGATTCTGATGCCCGGTGAGCTTATCGAACGCGAACTGGTCGAGTATGTGCGCGAGTTGCTGGCGCTGCGCATCCAAATCGTCGGCCCGGAGGATAGGGCCGTGCAGACGTTGCGCGTTGTCGTAACTGACTGAGGAAAAATCACATGAGCACTGCCCGCACCATCCGCGCCCCACGCGGCGCCACCCTCACCTGCAAAGGCTGGCTGCAAGAGGCCGCCTTCCGCATGATCCAAAACAACCTCGACCCGGATGTGGCCGAGCGGCCTGATGATCTGGTCGTGTACGGTGGCCGGGGCCGCGCCGCGCGGGATTGGGAATGCTTCGACGCCATTCTCCAATCTCTCATCGCCCTCGAAAATGATGAGACGCTGCTGGTGCAATCCGGCAAGCCGGTGGTCGTGTTCAAATCGCACCCCGACGCGCCGCGTGTGCTCATCGCCAACTCCAATCTCGTGCCGCACTGGGCGACGCAGTCAGTGTTCGACGATCTCGAGGCCAAAGGGCTGATGATGTACGGGCAGATGACGGCCGGCTCGTGGATTTACATCGGCACGCAGGGGATTTTGCAGGGCACGTACGAGACGCTCGGCTCGCTGGCGCGATTGAAGGGCTGGGGCACGCTAAAGGGGAAGTTTGTGCTGACGGCGGGCCTGGGCGGGATGGGCGGCGCGCAGCCGCTCTCGGTGACGATGAACGAAGGCGTCGCGCTTGTCGTGGAAGTGGACCCTTGGCGGGCGCAACGCCGACTCGAAACGGGTTACGTGGATGTGGTCGTGGACACGCTCGAAGAAGCGATGACGCTGGTTGAGGAGTCAAAAGCCAAAGGTGAAGCAAAGTCCATTGGCCTCATCGGCAACGCCGCCGACATCTTTCCTGAGCTGGTGGTGCGCGGCGTCACACCCGATGTCGTCACCGACCAAACGTCCGCGCACGATTATCGCTTCTACGTCCCGCACGGCCTCTCGCTCGATGAGGCCAATCAACTGCGCGCCAGCGATCCCAAAGAATACGAACATCGCAGCGCGGCCTCGATGGCCCGGCACGTGCAAGCCATGCTCGATTTTCAAAAGCGCGGCGCGGAGGTCTTCGACTATGGCAACAACCTGCGCCAGCGCGCCTTCGATTTCGGCGTGAAGGACGCCTTCAACTATCCCGGCTTCGTGCCCGCCTACATCCGCCCGCTGTTCTGTGAAGGCAAAGGGCCGTTCCGCTGGGTCGCGCTCAGCGGCGACCCCGACGACATCTACCGCACGGATGAGGCTGTAGTCAAGCTATTTCCCGACGACGCGCACTTGCACCGCTGGCTGCGCATGGCAAAGGAGAAGATACACTTTCAGGGCTTGCCCGCGCGCATCTGCTGGCTGGGCTATGGCGAACGCGTGAAAGCCGGATTGCGCTTCAACGAGATGGTGGCGCGCGGCGAGGTCAAAGCGCCTATCGTCATCGGGCGCGACCATTTGGACGCCGGCTCGGTGGCCTCACCCAACCGCGAGACCGAAGCGATGCGCGATGGCACCGACGCAGTGAGTGACTGGCCGATCCTCAACGCCCTTATCAACGCGGTGGGCGGCGCGACGTGGGTGAGCTTCCATCACGGCGGCGGCGTTGGCATCGGCTACTCGCAGCACGCCGGGCAGGTGATCGTCGCTGACGGAACCGCTGACGCAGCCCGTCGCTTGGAACGCGTGCTCACCACTGACCCCGGCCTGGGTGTCGTGCGCCACGCCGACGCCGGCTACCCCGAAGCGATTGCGGCGGCGAAGCGGCACGGAATCAAA
>JBQTJD010000257.1:0-2070 GCA_052387475.1 Anaerolineales bacterium
TACGTATCTGTCCCAGCCCGCGACGGCGGAATCAAAATCAATTTGTTTGGGGCGTTGCAGTCAAAGTTCCCGTACATCACGGTGATGGCCCAGTCGCAGTTTTTGGAATTCATCACAGCGGAGTGCCGGCGCTACCCGAACTTCCGCTTGGTGATGGGCGCGCATGTGAATGCGTTAGTGGAAGAAGCCGGCCGCGTGTGCGGAGTGCGCTATCACGCCGCCGATGGAGAACATGAGTTGCGCGCCGCGTTGACCGTCGGCGCTGATGGGCGGTTTTCGCTCCTCCGCAAACTGGCGGGCTTCCGGCCAGTCAAGTCTTCGGCGCCGATTGATGTGCTGTGGTTTCGCGTTTCGCGGCAGCCGGGCGACCCGCAGGAGGTGTTGGGCGCGCGTGTGGGGGCGGGGTTTTTCATCATTTTCATTGACCGCTTTGATTACTGGCAGGTGGGCGTCATCATTGTCAAAGGCGGTTACTCGAAGGCGCGCGAGGCCGGCTTAGCGGCGCTGAGCGGGTCATTGGCAAAGACCGCCCCTGAATGGGCAGATCGTTTCGATGAACTGACGGACTGGAAACAGATCTCCGTGTTATCGGTTGAGTCAAGCCGATTGCGGCGCTGGCATCGGCCCGGACTGCTGTTCATCGGCGACGCTGCGCATGTCATGTCGCCCGTTGGTGGAGTCGGCATCAACTATGCCATTCAAGATGCGGTGGTAGCCTCGAACGTGCTGGGAGGTAAATTGTGCGCTGGAACACAAATCCAAGATCATGATTTGGCCGAGGTGCAACGCCAGCGCGAATGGCCCGTGCGGATCATCCAAAGCTTTCAATCAATCGCGCAACAGGCAGTGGCCGCGCGTGTTTTGGCCGAGGGCGATGGCAGACCGTTTATCATTCCAAAGGTTATCGTCTCGCTGTTGAACATCCCGGGCTTGCTGGCCTTGCCAGCGCGATTTATCGCCTACGGTTTCTGCCCGCCGCGCTTGCAGCCATAAAGTGCAAGAAAGCGCGGGAACGAATTCACGTGTTGCACTTGACCTACACCCTCAACTTCGTTTTGATGCTGGCGCTGCCGATTGCGCTGGGCTTCTTCGTCGTGCGCCGGCTCGGGACGCACTGGAGTTTGCTGCTGTGGGGCGCAGCGACCTTCATCGTCTCACAACTCGTGCGGCTGCCGCTGCTCGCTGGGTTGACGGCGCTCTTTCAATCGGGGGCACTGCCCCATATCCTTGAGGGCTACACCGCCGCTTTCAACATCGCCGTGCTCAGCCTGAGCGCGGGCGTGTTCGAGGAGGGCGCACGCTACCTCGGCTACCGCTTCGTAGTGAAAGATGCGCGCGAGTGGCGGCATGCGGTGACCTACGGCGCTGGGCATGGCGGCTTTGAAGCCATTATCCTCGGCGCGTTGGTTGGCGTGACCATTGTGAATATGATCGTGCTGCAAAGCGTAGATTTGACGACGCTGCCCATCCCGGCGGAGCAGCGCGCCGCTATCGCTCAACAATTGGCCGACTTCTGGTCAGCGCCGTGGTATCTCACCTTGCTCGGCGCGGTGGAGCGCGTCTTCGCCCTGACGACGCACATCGCGCTGTCGGTGATGGTGCTTCAGGTTTTTGCCCGCCGCCAGATCGGCTGGCTGTTTGCGGCCATGGGCTGGCACGGGCTGGCGAACGTGGTCGGGGTGAGCGTGCAACAGATCGCCGGGCCACTAGCCGCCGAGGGCGCCTTGGCCGTCATCGCCTCAGCCGGCCTGTGGCTGATATTCCGGCTGCGAACGGAACCTGTTCCCATCGCCGAGGCAAGGCCATGATACAAGTTGAGGGTTTATCCAAAATTTTCCCCGGCGCGGCCAAAGGCTTAACCATAACGGCTGTGGATAACTTGTCGTTTTCTGTGGAGGAAGGCGAGGTGTTTGGCTTCCTAGGGCCGAACGGGGCCGGGAAGACAAACACCTCGCCTTCCTCCACAGAAAACGACAAGTTATCCACAGCCGTTATGGTTGAGCCTTTGGTCGCGCCGGGGAAAATTTTGGATAAACCCTCAACTTGTATCATGGCCTTGCCTCGGCGGTG
>JBQTJD010000258.1:0-3786 GCA_052387475.1 Anaerolineales bacterium
ACGGCAGCGCGATGGGTGATGACGGTGCCCGGCCCCATAAGGAGCGTGGACATCGCCGCCACCGGCAGCGGCGTTTCGCCTGTCTTGTCACGGAAGATCAGGCCGTTATCGGTCTTCTCCACACGGCCATACTCCAGATACAGCCACGTCATCCGATCCGAGAATTGCGGAAGGGTGTGCAGGTTGACGACGGGCATACCGCCTCCTTAGGCCGGGGCTAGCGATAACAATCCGAAGCCGTAGCCCTTGGCTGAACCAATGCCGTTTTCGACGGCGGCCCGCAGAGCAGCAGGGTCGGTGACGCGCAATACGCCTTCAAACAGCACCCCTAAGTGAATCTGGCTGGGCGTATTCTCGAACGTTTTGTGTTTGTGCAACGGGGTGACTTCGTGTGGCATGAAGCGGCAGTCTAATAATTCTGCGCCCGCCTCGTGTAGTTTACGCTCCAGCCAAGCTTGCTGTTGGGCTGGTTCGCGCAGGCCCAGCCGCTTGCCCTGCTTTTTCACGGTGGGGTTGGCCCGCAGACGAAAGCGCACTGCCTGCCCTGGTGTCAATGCTTTGAGCTTCTCCTCATAGTCGCCGCGTGTTTGGGGCGATGTGGCGCAATAGCCGGTTGGCAATTTCGAGAAGTCCGGTGCACGATAGGATTGCACCAGCGCTCGCACCAGCCCATCATTGGCGTGGCGCTCAATGCGAAACAACACGCGTTCCTTTTCAGCGCGGGTCAGTTCCTCGAAACGCCGTTCTTTCTCATCTTTGGGCGCATCGGCGAACAGCCGCGCCAACGTACTGTGCATTTGATACTCGTCGCCTGCATCGCGCCTCGCATCGCGGGAACGGGGATTGAGGACAAGTTGTGAGAGATACATGAGTCATCTCCTCGTAGACCCTAAAGGTCTTGAGCAAATTCATTCAGCAGCGGCAACGACTCGCCCGCGCCCAACCGCTCGAACCGTATCCGGCGCACTGCAAACTGCCGCGCCCCTTTGCGGAACGAGAGCGGCTGGTCTTGGCGGGCGATTTCGCCGCCCGGGTGTTCCACCAAGCCGCGCATCCAGTCCGGGTCATCGCGGTGGCGTTTGGGCCGCAGACGCGGGAAAGTGTTAAGGGCCTCGACCAGCGGCTTCTCCTGCAAGGCCAGCGCTCGGTCTTTGAAGAACAGCGGCTCGCCCGGCACACAGGCTTTGCGCCCCAAAAACAGCGGCCAGAGCGGGGCTTGCAAGGCGGCGTACAACTCTTCCAGCAAGGCGCGGTCGTCGCTGTGCAGGCCGACGAGGAAGGCGGCGTCGGCCAAATACCAGCGGAGCGAGACGTCGGTTTCTTTTGTGCCGCCTTGCGCTTTCAGAATGTTTTGGGAACTGTGATAGTCACGCTTAAGCATGCCTTCGCGGTCAGCACGCACACCCATGTACGCCGCCGCCACACGCCGGAGCGCCGCATCATCCTCGCGGTCAACGCCCAATGCCGCGCACAGCACGCCTGCCACACCGCTCTTGCTCGGCTCGTTGGCCGTATCGCGTATTGTGAAATGGCTTTGTACACCCCAGCTTTGCAGAGGGGCAACCAGCCGAAACAAGAGAGTGGTCATGCGGCCTCGACTTTCGTCAGCGCGTCCAGCATGGTTTGCACCCATTCGTCTAGCGTGGCCGTACGCGCCTTTTGCAGGCTTGCGCTCAATTCCACCTTCAGGCGCGGCTCTACTGCCACTGCCTTCGCCGCCACCGAGGTTTCCCCGTAAAAGCCGCTCAGCCCTTGCCAATACTCATCCAAAGCGGTGACCGATGGCGCAACCAGCCCGGAGCCATTCTTCGGGTGCACCGGCGCTTCAAACGCATTCGCCAGCGACCAGCCTGCGCTTTTTTCTTTCCGCGCCACGGCCAGCATGAACGACGGTCGATTGTGGGCTGCAAAGGTGTTTTGTTTGCCTGAGGGAATGGCGGCTTCGGAGGCCAACAGAAACGCCTTCACCGTTTTGAGGGCCAGGTCTTTGTCGCCTTTCAGATTTTCCAGCAGTTTGTCCCAGTCCAACCGCGCATAGCGATACAGGCACGGGCTGTTAAAACCGACGACGCCCATCATGCCCGCGCCGGTTTCGGCTTTTTGTTGCAAATCATCCACTGCCGTGAAAAAGTCGGTGTCCATCTGAATGGCATGGGTGGAAATGGCGTGGGCGACCTGACAGGCGGCATCAATATCGGTATCAGGATGTTCGGTCAACATCCGCCCAAACAACGCAATGTCGGGCGCATCGGTGGTGCGGTCTCTGGTTTGCTTAGCAAGGTCTTTCGCCATTTGCGCCAACACAGAATCTTCTTCTTTGGCTTTTTTGGCCTTCTTATCATCCTCGGTTTTCTTGGGCTTGTCTTTGGCTTGCGCCACAGCCATCACCACCTCATCCCAGCGGGCGTGCAGTTGCGCCACGGCCCAATTGACTTCTGCCGGGCTAAGGTACAGCGCAACCTTGGTGCGCGTTTCTCTGCCTTCCTTGCGCTCGACTTCGCCGGCGTAGGCTTCGGCAAACGCATCCACAATCGGGTTGGCCTCCTCAGCGGTTTTGCCCGTCGCGCTCATCAGCCGTTCGCGCAAGAGACGCACGATAATGCGCGTGCGCGTGCTGGGTTCTACGCCCGTCGTGGCCTTGAAAACTGGGTCGAAACGCATCGCTCGCTTGAGGGCTTGTGACGAAATGCGCGCCCGTCGCCAACCGCCAAATTCCGTGTCTTTGGGCTGGTTGGTGTCGTCGCGATTCAGGTTGGAGGGGGCAAAGTTTTGCAGGATGTGCAGTTCGATAAACATGTTCGGAATCTCCTTGAGTAAGTGATGAATGGGTTGAGGTCGTGTTAAGCGGCAGGTTCGGTCTGAGCCGCATCGCTTGATTTGGTTCGCTTGCGCCAAAAATTGCGCGACCAACGTTTGTGCACGTTTGTCCGGCGTGTGTCATCGTGATGGCCCCACGCCAACACGTCAGCCAACAGCTGTTGCCAATTCACCGGAACGTCTTTGGCTTTGAGCAGGCTGACCGCTTGCCGCAGTGCATCAGCCAAGTCATCGGAGTGCGCGGCCAGCAAACCGACAAAGCGCCGTTCCACATTGGAGGGTGGGTCTTCACCCGGCTCGCACAACGCGGCAAAGTGATTGCCCATATCGCCCTGCCCGCCTGCCAATGGGTGCGAGCCAAACAGCGGCGCAACCAAGTAGTAGGCCTCTTCCAAATAACGCGGGGCATCTTGCGCCAACCGCCGTTGCACATAGCGGCTCACCTCCGGCGCCGCGCCCGCCGGTTGACCCAGCCCGCGCCGCAAGGCGGCCAGCATGGCCCGGTCTTCGCGGTTTTCCTCAAGGTAAGTGATAAAAGGGTCGGTTTGGTTCATAGTGCGTCTCCTTCTGGTAGACCTGACAGGTTTCAAGAAACCTGTCAGGTCTAGGTAGTAAAAACATCCTTCAACCCAAAGTTCAACTTGGCTTCGGCTTGAGCAATGGCTTTGTGCGCCCGAGGCGACGTGCCAGCGGCTAATGCCGCCCGGTCAAACGCTTGGCGGGCGCGGCGGCCTAATGTAGTGTGCCAAGCGTCCCGTGCTTTATCTGCCTCATCCGGCAGGGTGATGAGTAATTCTTGGAAGGGGCGTTCCAGCCCACTCCAAAAGAAAGTTTCGGCATCCCAAGCCGTGAGCAAGTTATTCACGTCTTTGCCATCGGGCTTGCGCCCACTTTTCTGATCAGCCGTTGGTGACAGCACCAATTCCGCTAGCAGTTCAATGGCAAAGTAAAGTTTGAGCCTGACCTGAT
>JBQTJD010000259.1:0-1799 GCA_052387475.1 Anaerolineales bacterium
GCTTAACGCAAGGGCGCGAAGAGGCAAGGACGCAAAGGTTTTCTCTTTGCGCCCCTACACCCTTGCGGCTTTGCGTTAAATTCCTTCTTTGCCTATAGTGAGCGTCATCCACAGGAGGCAACGTGGCGATTCAATTTGCAACTGATGACTGGATGCGGGCGGTGAAACAAGCCCTGACCCGCAGCGTGATCTTCCGCGATGCGGCCCGCAACTGGCGCACCGAATGGCTTTGGGCCGTGACCGGCGGGCCGGAGCCGGTGTATCTTTTTTTTGATTTGCGCTATGGCGATTGCGTCGAAGCCATACGCGTGAAAGACCCCAGCCAGCGCGCGGCAGAGATCACGCTCGAAGGGCCAGCCAGCGCGTGGCAGCGCGTCATCCAAAAGAAACTTAGCCTGATGCAGGCTATCACCACCAAGGAACTCAATGTGACTTCCGGGCAGTCGGTCAAAATCATGGGCGCGCACCGCGCGGCGCAGGAACTGATGAACGTGATTGCGAGGATTGAGACGGAGTGGCCGGGATGAATAAGAAGCAACTTGGCGGAATCGCGGGCGGCGTGCTCGGCCTCCTCATCCTGCTGCTGTTCGTCGTCGCCAATTTTCTCAGCGGCGGCAGCGCAACGCCTACGCCCGTCGTCGAACCCACACAACCGGCGGGCCGCTGGTATCGGCTCTACTTCACCGACCCGGCCACCACCGCCAATGCAGACAATCCCACGGGCGGCATCCCGGCCGCCATCATCCGCAGCTTTGACGAAGCGCAACGTTCCATCGACATCGCCATCTATGAGATTGACTATCAGCCGTTCGCCGACGCGTTGATTGCCGCTCACCAGCGCGGGGTGATTGTGCGCGTGGTGACCGACAGCGACTACCGCGACGAGAAACCGATGAAGGCCATCGCGCGCGCGGGCATTACCGTGGCCGAGGACCAGCGCGACCCGTTCATGCACAACAAATTCGTTGTGCTCGATAGCGTGCGGGTGTGGACCGGTTCGATGAATTTCACTTTCAGCGACTCGTATCGCAACAACAACAGCATGCTGCTGATCGAGTCGTCCAGGCTGGCCGAAAACTATAGCGCGCAATTCGACCGGCTGTTTGAGCTGAACAACTTCGAGCAGGCTGGGCCGGTGCCCAACCCCGCTCTCAATCTGTCGGGCGCACTGATCGAAAACTACTTCTCGCCCAACGGCGGCGTGGCCGCGCACCTCCTCGATGTGTTGCGTGCGGCGCGCAGCAGCGTACACTTCATGGCCTTCGCCTTTACGCGCGAGGATTTCGCTAACGTGTTGATTGATAAGGTCGGGCAAGGCGTGACGGTGCAGGGCGTGTTCGAGCGGCGGCAGGTCGCAGCCGGGTCGGATGGGGCCTGGAACGCCTTGCGCCGCGCCGGGCTGGATGTGCGGCTGGATGGCAATTCCTACAATTTGCATAGTAAGGTCTTCATCGTCGATCAGCAGATCGTCGTCGTCGGCTCGTACAACTTCAGCCGCAACGCCGAAGAGAACAACAACGAAAACGTCCTCGTTATCCACGACCCGGAAATCGCGGCGGCCTATTTCGCCGAATGGCAGAAGGTCTGGGCGCTGGCTGGGCCGTGAACTGCGGCCCCTTACCCCCAGCCCCTCCCCTGTGCCGCACTTTTCGCGGTACGGGGGAGGGCTAGGGAGGGGCCATCCGCATTGCTCCTCATCTCCATTGATGCTGAACCCCGGCTCTGCCAACTCCGTATTATTGCTGACCTAGCCGGTCTCATTCGGCAGTAAAATAACGGCACACCGCATCACACCGGAA
>JBQTJD010000260.1:0-8584 GCA_052387475.1 Anaerolineales bacterium
CGCCCAATCGTCTTCAATGACTACGGTCTGAAAATCTGGTGAGGTCTGAAAGCGCCACGCCTCCCCCTGCGCGTAGCGCTTAGTTCAACATCAAGTAGGCGGAAAAATTCCGCCTAAGCATCCGGGACCATAGACGGAAACTGCCATCTGTAAAAGGCCCGATTTGGGACGGTTTTGCGGAAGATATCCGTCTAACACCCCCAAAGTGAGGGTAAAGGCGGGCAGGATATTCGGCCTTTCTGCCCCCGGGCCGGAGTCATAACCAGATGTCAAGTTCCCCTGCCAGTCTATGAAGAAGCCACCCAACAGGTATGAGTAAGTGCGTAAGGTGAGTGGTTAGAACAACATCCGCGCACCGAGCACCATCACCATCACATTCCCCAGCACGCCCGTCCACTGTTGTGCGCGTGGAGAGAGTCGGCGGTGAGCGAGCGCGCCGAGCCAGGCCAAAAACGTCTGCCACGAAAATGATGACAGCCACACCCCGGCCACAAACAGCAGCCGGTCGACGCCGCTGAGCGGTGCGCGCGCATTCTGCCCGAGGATGAGCGCGGCGAAGTAGGCGATAGTGGCGGGGTTGAGCAGTGTGAGGGCGATGAATTGCATATAGGTCCGCAACCAGTTATTTGCGCCGATGGAAGCCGGTGCAGTGGATGACACGCCGTCGCGCCACAGCCGCCATAGTCCGTACCCACCCAGCCCCACCAACACCACTGCGCTCACCACGCGCATGGCCGGGCCGATTGGCGAGAGCAGTGGGGCGAGCACTTGCCCGGCCAGCCCGGCGAGCGACGCGTAAGCGAAATCCACAGTGGCTGCACCCGCGCCCGCTGCGAAGCCCAGGCCAAAGCCACGCCGCATCGCGATCTCCAAAATCAAAATCGCAATCGCGCCCACCGGGATGGCGATGGCGTAACCGGCCAGCGCGCCTTCGAGAAAAGCAGACATAGCACTCTGTCCTTGATGAGGACCAGGTGACTGTCACTGGGCAACGCGGTGCATTCATTTTCAAGTATTTGCTGCCCAGTGACAGTCACCTGAGTCGCTCGTAAATAAAACGAGCCGCTGCGGGGCAACGGCTCGTCGATCATCATTGTTCAGGTCACGCTTACGGGAACTTGGGCGTGTCGGGCACGCGCGTGAACCAAACGTCGAACCGTTCCACCACCGGCTGGCCGTTGGCATCGTTCGCCTGCTGCTGCGCGGTCAACCAATCCTGAAAAACCTGTTGCTGCTTCTGCGAGAGCGCCGACGCATCAAGCAGACGTGGGCCGCGTTCGAGAATCTGGATCAAGTGGAAGCCGAATTCCGTCTCGACCGGCCCCACGACGGAGCCGACTTCACCGGAAAAAGCTGCTGCGGCAAACGGTTCAACCATTTGCCCAGTGCGCGGGAACCAGCCCAAATCGCCACCTACATCCTTGGTGACATCCGACCCAAACTCCGAAGCCAGCGCATCCCACTCCTCACCGGCGTTGAACTTGGCGAGCACTTCCTCAGCTTTCGCTTTGGCAGCGACTTTGTCCTCATCCGTCGCCGGGCTGTTCTCGAACCGAATCAGGATATGGCGCGCATGCACTTGCTCTTCAGTGAGCGGGACTTCGGCGTCGAAAGCGGCTTGAAGTTTCTCGCGATAGATCTGCGATTCGATGAAATGCCGGAAATCCGCATCCGTCAGGCCGGCCTGTTGTCGCAGATCGGTGGTATAGCTGACCACGCGCTGCGCATAATCCTGAGTGGAGATGGGCGTGGCGGTTGGCTCCGGTGTAAACGTCGGCTCGGGGGTGAAGGTCGGACCGGTGGTCGGTGTGGGGGTCAGCGTGACCGGCTCGGTGAGAGTCGCCGTCGGCGTGATGGTGGGCGTCGGCGTCCAGCGCGCCACGACCGTTGGGTTCACCGTCGGCGCGACGTACGTCGGCGGCTCGGTGGGCGTGATGGTTGGCGTCGGCTCGCCATTCGGGAAGAAGCCGAAGAATTCCTGCAGACGCGTGTCCAATTCCACCGGGCTGACCGTGATGTTGCGCGCGGCCGCTTCCTTACGGATGATGATGTCTTCGATCAAGCTATCCAGCACCTCGCGACCGAGGGTATTGGAGTCGCTCAGTTGAAATTCAACCTGCTGTAGTTGTTGATCAATGAAAGCGGTGTTTTGCGGATCACTGCCAAACAGTTGCTTGAAATTTTGCAGTTGGATGTAGCTTTGAATGAGCTGAGTGCGGCGATACTTGACGGCTTTCTGAAACTCGCCGGTGGTGATGTTCACCTCGCCGACGCGGGCCACGGGTTCTTGCGGTTGCAGCACGGCTGTATCGAGCCAGGCATAGCCCAATATCGCCAACAACAGCGCGGCCACAATCGCCGTGCCGATCCAAACATAGCGTTGCATCTGCCGCTCACGTTCGGCGCGCGAGAGTTGTTTGCGAGTGGGCGGCGGTACAGATTGGCCTTTGGTCATAAGGGTTGCTCACACAAGCCGGGCATAGGCATAGGGTCGCGCGTCTAGCAACGCGCGACCCTATGCCGCCCACATCACGATTGGAGGAAGCGACGGGTTATCGATCTATTGGTTGAATATAGGGTAGCAAGGCCAGGTGGCGCGCACGCTTTACGGCCGCCGCTACGCGGCGTTGCTGTACAGCCGACACGCCGGTCTGGCGGCGCGGGCGCAGCTTGCCGCTGTCGGTGACGAACTGGCGCAGAAATTCGATGTTCTTGTAGTTAATCTGCTTGGCATCGCTGATGATGATTTGAATGAACGCCGGGCGCATCGAGCGCTGATAACGCCCACCGCCTTCTCCGCCCTGCTCTCCGCCGCCACGCTCTTGATTGTTGGTTTGATCCATTGCCTCTCACTCCACGCGCGCCACCCATTTGATGGCGCAACCACTAAAACGGGAACTCATCCTCTTCAAGCGACTCGGTACTCGGAGGCGCGGCTTCGGCGCCGGCTGAGCTACGGCGCTCGCCGAGCATGAGCATGCGGTCAGCGACGATTTCCGTGCTGAAATGCTTGCGCCCTTCCTGATCCTCCCAGCGGCGCGTTTGCAGCCGGCCTTCCACGTACACCTGTTGGCCTTTGACCAGGAATTGTTTGCAGGTTTCAGCCAGCTTGCCCCAGGCCACCACATTGAACCACTCAGTCTCCTCGTGTCGTTCACCGTCGGGCGAATTCCACAAGCGAGACGTCGCCACCGTGAACGAGGTCACCGGGCGTCCGGAGGGCGTGTATCGCATCTCCGGGTCGCGCCCCAAATTGCCGATGATCATGACTTTGTTCAATCCCCGACTCATGGCCTATCCTCCGGTGCCAACAGGCATCCCTATTCTTCGGCACGCACCACCAAAAAGCGCAACACCTGTTCGGTGAAGCGCATATTGCGCTCAATTTCGCGCGTGGCTGCCGGGGGCAAATTGGCAAAGATGATGACGTACTGGCCTTCTGTTTGCTTGCGGATGGCATACGCCATCCGCCGGCGTCCCCACACATCCACTTTTGCCACCTGACCACCGCTGCCGGTGATCCAACCTTTGGCTTTTTCAATCAGGGCATTCAGCGAAGCCTCGTCGAGGTCCGGCTGGGCGATAAACGCCACTTCGTAATCACGCATACACTTGTTCCTTCCTACGGGATAAGCCCGGGTCGGCTGCGCTGGCGCTCAGCCTAATGCGAGCAGAAAGTGGTGGGGTGAAGTAGCCCACACCGGCGCGGGACTTTAACACACGGCCCGGCGTTTGGCAAGGGCTGGCAGCGGATGAGCAACGGATCAGGCTTAGTTCGATCCCACCTGTGACCGGAGATACGCTTCAATCAGCGGATCCAACTCGCCGTTGAGCACATCGTCGGTACGGCCGGTTTCAAAATCGGTGCGATGGTCTTTGACCATTTGATAGGGATGCAAAACATACGACCGAATCTGCTGCCCCCACTCCGCCTTGACGCGGTCTCCTTTGAGTGCAGTAATTTCCTTGGCGCGCTCCTCCTCCCGTAGCGCCAGCAGCCGCGCCCGTAGCACCTTCATCGCGTTCTCGCGGTTCTGAGTCAGCGAGCGCTCGTTTTGGCAGGTGACGACCAGGCCCGTGGGGAGATGTTTAATCCGGATGGCGGTGGCATTTTTCTGAACGTTCTGACCGCCTGCGCTGGAGGCGCGATACGTGTCAATCTCGATGTCGTTGGGGTTGATCTCGATTTCGCCGACATCATCGACTTGCGGGTAGACCTCCACCGACGCAAACGACGTATGTCGCCGATGCGCCGAATCAAACGGCGAGAGCCGCACCAGCCGGTGGGTGCCCTTTTCCGATTTGAGGTAGCCGAAGGCATACGGCCCTTCCACGCCGAGGGTCACACTCTTGATGCCTGCTTCTTCGCCGTCGCTCAGATCGAGGACTTCAGTCCTGTAGCCGCGATTTTCGCAAAAGCGTAGGTACATGCGATAAAGGATCGAGACCCAATCCTGCGCCTCGGTGCCTCCCGCCCCGGCAAAGATGGTGAAGATGACGTTGTCGTTGTCGTGCCGGCCGGCCAGGAGCGTTTCAAATTCAAGCTTGTTCGTTTGGGTTTCCAGCCGCGTCACTTCGGCTTCGAGGTCGGCCCGCATCGAGTCGTCGCCGAGGCCAGCCAATTCCAGCGCATCGGCGATGGCCGACTCGGCTTTACGCCACGACTCAAGCGTCTCGCGCACCTGGGACATGGCGCGCATTGTCTTCTGGGCTTCTTGCGGGTTATTCCACAGATTGGGATCGTGCGATTTGGCTTCGAGCGCCGCGAGCTGTTTCTCTTTAGCGGGTAAGTCAAAGACGCTCCATGAGGGAGCGAACTTTTTCGTTGATAGCATTCAAACGAGAGATTAAGTCTTCCATGGCTGTACCGGGAAATATAGGAAAGGAAGGAAAGCCGGGAGAACCATTTCCCTTATTTCCCTAGTTTCCTTCATTTCCCGTATCCAATAGTCCTTCCACAAATTTATCCGGGTCGAACGGCGCAAAGTCTTCAAAGTGTTCACCCGTGCCCACAAACACAATCGGCAACTCAAGCTCACGGCGAATGGCGAACACCATGCCGCCTTTGGCCGAGCTATCGAGTTTGGAGAGGATGACCCCGCTGACCCCGGACGAGTCGCGAAAGGCGCGGGCTTGCGTCAGCGCGTTCTGTCCGGTGACGGCATCCAGCACGAGCCAGGTTTCATGCGGCGCGCCGGGCATCGCCTTGCCAATGACGCGCGTCACCTTCTTCAGCTCTTCCATCAAGTTGTATTTACTCTGCAACCGGCCCGCCGTATCAACGATAAGTAAATCCATCCTGCGTGCCTGCGCCGCCGCCACCGCATCAAAGGCTACCGCACTTGGGTCGCCATTCGGCTGCCCGGCGATGACCGGGAAGTTCAGACGTTCCCCCCACACTTGAAGTTGATCAACCGCCGCCGCGCGAAACGTGTCAGCCGCTGCCACCATCACGCTCCGGCCTTGCAACTGAAAGTACCGGGCCAGTTTCGCCGCGCTCGTCGTCTTGCCCGAACCATTCACACCGACCAGCGCGATGACAGTCGGCTTGGCGGTCAGTGAAAACAGCTGCGCCTCGCCGAGCAATTTGCATAACTCTTCGGCCAACACATCCTTAAGCGCATCCGCCCGCACAATCCCTTCCGACTCTGCCCGCGCCTTCAATCGCATCAGCAGTTCATCCACCAACGCCACGCCCATGTCACTCTGAATCAGCGTAACTTCTAATTCGTCCCACGTCTCCGGTGTGATCTCGCTCTGGCCCAGCAACGTGGTCACACGCCCAAACACAGCGTCGCGCGTACGCGTCAAACTATCACGAAGTGACTTGAACATAGCGGCGGGATTATAGCATCTCGATGTGTATAAAAATGAAACCCATACGCTATAATCGCCGCGTGACTGCGCCAACTTTGGCCGCGATTGATTTTGGAATCAGCAACACCGATGCCGTCGCCGAGATCAATGGCGCGTTATTGCACTGGACGCGCCCGACAGCGGGGATGCCGTCAGCCGATCTGGTGCGCGCCATCCTTGTGCAGGGCGGCGTGGATCTCGCCTCATTGCGGCAACTCGCCATTACCGGTGGCCAACATCGCGAACTGCCCGACCGCCTCGATGAGTGTCGTCTTGTGCGGGTGGGTGAAGTGGCGGCCATCGGGCGTGGCGGGCAGGCTTTGGGTGAGGTGATGGGCATTCAGGATGAACCCGTGCTCGTGGTGAGTGCCGGATCGGGAACGGCGTGTGTTGCTGCACGCGCCAATGTGTATACCCATGTCACCGGCTCGGGCGTGGGAGGCGGCACCCTGCTGGGCCTCAGCCGCTTGCTGCTGGGAACCGTTGACCCGCACGAAATTGATTCCTTGGCGCTGGCCGGCGACCCGAACGGCGCCGACCTCGCCCTGCGCGATGTCATCAGCGGGCCGATCGGCAACCTGCCGCCGGATGCCACCGCCGTGAATTTTGGCCGCGTGGGGCGAGAGGCTTTGGCTGTGACGCCCGAAGATTTGGCTGCGGCGCTGGTTACGCTGGTGGGGCAGGTCATCGGCGTGACCGCCATCAACGCGGCGCGCGCCCAACACCTCGAGCACATTATCCTCATCGGCCATCTAGTGGATATGTTCAGCATTCGGCGCGCCATTGAACGCGTCGGTGAGTTTTACTCCGTGCCGCTCACGCTCCCACCCGACCCCGGTTACGCGACCGCCATCGGTGCGTTGTGGCACCTTTCTGAAAACAATGATTAATTCTCGGCCTCGCTATTCTATCGTCGCTCCGGTATTCAACGAAGAAGAAGGCCTGCGCGAGTTCTACCGCCGCACCCGGGCGGTGATGGATGCGCTGGACGGCGAGTGTGAACTGGTGCTGGTGTTTGACGGTAGCCGTGATCGCTCGCCGGAGATCGGCGACGAACTGCAGGCCGAAGACCCGCGCGTTAAACCAGTGAAGTTCGCCCGCAACTTCGGTCACCAGATCGCCATCACCGCCGGCATTGACTATGCCGAGGGCGATGCCGTCATCATCATCGACTCCGATTTGCAAGACCCGCCGGAAGTCATTCACGATTTAGTGTCGGTCTGGAAACAGGGCTTTGAAGTCATCTATGCCCAGCGGCGCGAACGCGCAGGCGAGACTTTCTTCAAGCTGATCACCGCCAAACTTTTTTACGTCCTCATCCAAAGGCTGGCGTCGATTGACATCCCACGCGATACCGGCGACTTCCGCCTGATTGACCGCAAAGTCGTACTGGCGCTGCGACAAATGCGCGAGCATCATCGCTTCATGCGCGGGTTGAGCGTATGGGTGGGCTTCCGGCAAACCGGTGTACTGTACGACCGCGCCGAACGCTTCGCCGGCAGCACCCAATACCCGTTGCGCAAAATGGTGAAATTCGCCAGCGATGCCATCACAGGATTTTCGTACACACCCTTACAGCTCGCCACGACCTTCGGCTTTTGGGTCTCGTTGATCGCGTTGCTCACTATCCCCGTCATCGCTGTGCTACGCCTGGTTGACAATACCGAGAACTCATTTTTCTTCGGTCAGGCGACGACCATCATCCTGGTGCTCTTCCTGGGCGGCGTCCAACTCATTTTCCTTGGCATCCTCGGTGAGTATCTCGGCCGCATCTACGATGAAGTGAAAAAGCGTCCGCTGTACATCGTGCGTGAAGCGCCACCAAGGCTGGTGATGGAAGAAACGCAAGAGGATGGCGCGAGGTGACGAAGGGGCGAGGTGACGAGGAGTTTGGCAGATAAGGGAGGCGATCATGGCCGAGACACAAGACCGGTTGGAGGCATTTGGTGACTATCAATTAGCCCGGCAGTTATTTGATGAGTTTTGGAATGACTCAGATATTATGGGACAGGACTATCGAGGGCGAGAGTTGGTGAAACAGCAGGTGCGGAGCTTGGATTCAATCTGCGCCAACATTGAAGAAGGTTATGGACGCGGCTTCGGTAGAGAGTATCCCTAGCATCTAAGGATTGCGCGAGGCGAGGCGCGTGAGAGCAAAGGCCGATTTGACCGAATGCGCCACTTGCTGCCTTCCGAAACCATCATGAAACGCAAAGTGACGCTTGATAAGATCATCTCCGGCATTACTCACACAATCACCGCTCTGGAACTCAAATCCAGAAACCAAAAATAACGCGCTCACTTCGTCACTTCGCCACATCGTCACTTCCTATGTCACTCTCACATTTAGATGAACACGGCAACGCCCATATGGTGGATGTCGGCGGGAAGCCGGAGACCGCGCGAGTGGCGGTGGCTGCCGGGGAAGTGCGGATGCTGCCGGCCACGCTGGCCCTCATCCGCGACGGCGCGCTGAAGAAAGGCGATGTGCTCACCACCGCGCAACTGGCTGGCATCATGGCCGCCAAGCGCACCGCCGAACTTATCCCGTTGTGCCATCCACTGCCGCTCACCCACATCGAAGTGCAATGCGCACTCAACGATGAGTTGCCGGGCGTCACCATCACCGCCACCGTGCGCACCACCGGCCAGACCGGTGTGGAGATGGAGGCGTTGACAGCGGTGAGTGTGGCCGCGTTGACGATTTACGATATGGCCAAGGCGGCTG
>JBQTJD010000261.1:0-4409 GCA_052387475.1 Anaerolineales bacterium
CCCAACGCACTCATGAGCACTTCCCCGGCGCGCGTCACGGCCTGGTTCCACCCATGCTTAAGCGCGAAATCAAAAAAGAGTTCATAGGCGTTGATGGCGCGGGCCAGAAGGTGATGAACGGAATTGACGACATGACCGCGGAGTGTGTTAACCGGCGCGAGCCGACGAAAGAGCCGCCCAGTGATGTGAGCGGCGCGCCAGCCGAGACTGCTTTGCGTCTCACGCAACTCGGCCCGCAGCAGCGTGAGCGACTGCAACTGGGTTTGCGCCTGTTGCACAGCCTGCGTGTTGGCCGCAACCTGTTGACGGAGGGTGAGATTGATACGATGGAGCTGGTCATTTTCGCGCGCCAGCCACCACTGGCGTTGCTCGTACGCGCGCACCACCTCCGCCAACAGCTGTTCGACCTGCCGGAAGAGGATAGCCCACGGATAAACCGCCGTGAAATCAAACTCCATGTCGCGCAAGAATCCTTGTCTCGCGAACAGCTCAGCCCAATACTCGGGCGGTTGCAGATTGGCCGGACTCTCCAACGGCAGTGGAAAGGGCGAGGCGGAAAACAATACGTCGTCTGCGTGGTGGCAAAGGTTGGCCACGGCGGCGGCGGCGTTTTCTGGCGATACATATTGCAAAACTTCAAGGCAAACGATCAGGTCGTAACGCTGTGGCAACGGCTCTATGAGCGCACCAGGCTGACAAAAGCGCCTGACTAACTCCCGCACGTCGGCAGAGGGGTTCAAGCCAAAGGCGGCCACGTTGCGCGCCCGCAGTGTCGCGACCAACTCACCTGTCCCACACTGTGCGTCCAACACACTTTCGGGTCGCAGGTCGCGGACGATTCGGGCCGCCAGTTCCGGGTCGGCTTTGACCTCAGCGAGGTTACGGAGGCCTGAGAAATCGGGCAGGGATTCGGTGGGGAGGTGAGTCTCAGCGCGAGGTGAGGCAGCCGTCATCGGACGCAACTTTGCAGGGCGGGTTGAGCATGTGATTGAAGTTCGGTTGACGCAGGCGGAGCGAGCAACGGTTCGTATTCTACCAAACGCATTACGGCCCCTCACGCCGCAGATGTTGATAGCGAGCAGTCACTTGCCAGGGCCAGACAGCGGGTTGGAGTTGGGCAACGATAGCTGCATCGGTAACGGTCGCGCGCTGCCGTAGCTGACGCCGCTGACGGAGACATTCCGGCAGTCTCCGCAGACCAGCCAGCCTTCCGCGCAGCGCCGGCCAGCCACGTCCGTTTAGAAAGGCATAGCCTTGCGAGAGGATTTCATAGAAGAGGATCAGCGGGAACCAGCGCCATAGTGGCAGCGTGGGGTAGTTCTTCGTCAGTAAACAGAGTTTGTTGCGTGACAGCCAGTACGTTTTAAGTGGTGAGCCTTCCAAGGCTGTGCCAGAGTGAACGTGATAGACGCGTGCGGTCGGCTCGTAAGTCGCCTCCCAGCCGAGCCAGCGCGCACGCCACGCCAAATCCACATCCTCGAGGTAAGCAAAAAAGCTCTCGTCGAACTCGCCGACCTGATCGAACAGCGTACGGCGATAGAGGGCTGCGCCCGCGCACGGCCCGAACACTTCATTACCGTCGCGCACATCGACGTCCAGCCGGCCTCCGTCTCGATCCCACGCGATGCCGGCCCGATCCAGCCCGATGCCGGTGGAGTTGATGACCTGCGGCGCGTGAGCGAACAGCATTTTCGAGGCGGCCATGCCAACGCGCGGCTGTCGCTCCAACGCGGCCACCAGTTGCGCCAGCCAATCCGGCTCTGGCCAAGCGTCGTTGTTGAGCAAGGCCACGAACTCGCCCCGAGTTTGACGAAGGCCCTGATTGTTGGCCGCCGCGAAGCCAACGTTATTTGCGTTTTGGATGAGTTGTACCGCTGGGAAGTGCGCCCGTGTCCACGCTACACTATCGTCGGTGGAGCCATTGTCCACCACACAGATTTCGACCGGCGCATAGGTCTGGCGCGCCAGGGCCGTCAAGCACTTCTGCAAATGGGCGCAGCCATTCCAATTGACGACGACGACGCTGACAAGGGCCGGCATACTCAACGCAGATTGAGATAAGCGCGCACGTCGCGCCACAGGCCATACAGGCCGCGTGTGCGCAGGCTACGCCAAGCCTGAGGGATGAGGCCTGGTCGTAGACCGGGCGCGGCCACTGCTTCAACATCCGCCGCGCGGCGCGGCGCGCGACAAAACTCTGCCAGGGGTCGTACAGCCGTTGACCAACGTAACTCACCTGCCCAACGGCGTGCAGCGGTCTGAACTGTGGCCCGGTCATCCGCACTCTCTAACCACTCAGCAAGGGCGCCAGCCACGGCAGCTACGTCACCCGGCGGCACAAGCCGCGCGAGGCCTCGGCCCGCTGCTTGCTCTCCCAATATGTCGCCGCGTGTCACCACCATCGGCAGGCCGACCCAGACGTAATCCAACAGCCGCGTCCGAAAGGCAAAGCGAGTCTCGATATGATCAAAGTGCAGGCTCAAGCCAACGTCGGCCTCCAAAAGGTAATCAGCCCGCTCGGTATAGGGAACCCAGTCGTTGAAGAAGACCGTTTGACCCGTAAGTCCCAACTCAGCACTCAGAGATTGAGCCGCAGCGGCCATGCGCATTGCGGGCACGTCCGGGTTGGGATGGCGCACACCAGCGAAGAACAGTTTAGCCTCCGGATGGCGTTCGCACAGCAGTGGCATGGCCCGGATCGCCGTTAGTGGATCAAACCACTCCCACAACCCGCCCCCCCAATAAATGACACGGTCGGTTTCGGCGATGCCCGGGTGGCGGCCTGTGAGACGACGTTCGATCTGCACCGGCGCGACTTCTGGCAGGCCGAAGGGCGCCACATCAATGAGCCGCCGCAGCGTGCGGTCAGCTTGAAAGGTCTGTGGGTTGATGCGCCCAGCTCCTGCTAGCATCCCTAGCCAGAAATCGCGCTGTGTGTCGCTAGCGCACAGAAACAAATCGCCCCGCCGGAGCAACTCGTCCAATACCGAAAGGTCGTGGCGCGCATAGGCCAACTGTTCCGGCAGTGGCCGGGCTGTGTGAATTTCAAGTGTCTCAAACAGAAAGGGATCATAAAGGTCAACGACCAAAGGCTGTGACAACTCGCGCAGAAACGGGTAACGATACAGACTCAATCCGCTAATATAGAGGACCCCCGCCTCCTTTGCGGCGGGTTGCAGCCCAGCTCCTGTCTCGCGGTCGTATTCCATCACTCGAAAAGTCGTGCTCGTCTGCGTCGCCGAGTCTGGGACAGCCAGTGTGACTGTATGCTCTTCATCGAGCGCCTGTGCCATTTCCCAGTAACGGATGGCCGGGCCGGACATATGCTGCCCGGGCGCTTCCGGGCTGATAATCAGGAGACGTGTGCTCATCCGGCAAGTAATCTACGAGAATTGCTTGGGGTTGACTGCACCCCGCCGCACGTGATGACTTACTCAGCGGGTGTATGCGCCCATCGGCCCGAGAACGTCATCAGCCCATATCTTTCACGATTTTGACCGGCGCGGTTCACAACCCGAAACAAATACAGCCGATCGTGGAAGTCATACATCTCTGTATCGGCTTGATCATGAACCGACACCGATACCGCAAAAGCGCCCTCCAACAACGGCAGTTTAGGAATATGGCAGGTGACCACCCCGCGCCCATGAAGCCTCGGTAAATCGAACTCCGCCAGGCCCGTGTTCGGGCCGGTAATGTGTAACCCATCCTGCCGATGCACACCCACGCCAAACACAGGCGGCGGCCCGCTCTCGCGCGCGCAATACTCGCTTTGAATGACCAGCGGATCGTGCGTCTCGAAGATGGCTTTGTCGTGACCCGCCTCATCGGTCAAGCGCACGCCGGTGATTTCGATCTTGCGCGATCCCCAACGCGCTTGCACGCTCTGCGGCCCCGCACTGAGCCGCACGGCTTCAGCCGCCAGCGCTCGATCCAGATATTGTACGATCACCGACTCGGCGGCGCCGTCAGTTATCAACCGCCCGTGGTCGAACCACAACGCGCGGGTGCAGTGCTCGCGGATGGTGTCGTGCGCGTGCGATACCAGAAAGATCGTGACGCCTTTCCGTTTCATCTCACTGATGCGGTCGAAACACTTCTTCTGAAAATTGTAGTCGCCGACCGCCAGCACTTCATCCACCAACAAAATATCCGGCTCAACATGGATGTTCACCGCAAAGGCCAGCCGCATGAACATGCCGGACGAATAATGTTTCACTGGCGTATCAATGAATTCGGCCAGTTCAGAAAAATCCACGATGGAGTCAAATTTGCGCGCGATCTCACGGCGGCCGAGGCCGAGCAGCGCGGCGTTGAGATAGACATTGTCGCGCCCGCTCAACTCAGGATGAAAGCCGGCCCCCAACTCCAGCAAGGCCCCCACCCGGCCACGTACCTCCACGCGCCCA
>JBQTJD010000262.1:0-1742 GCA_052387475.1 Anaerolineales bacterium
GGGATGCGGCCCGTGGCGTACAGCTTCTCCTCGTACTCCACGCTGAGCGGGAAGAAATCAATCCCTTCGCGCGGCAAACTGGACATCGTGGCCGCAGCGAGCAGCAGCGTGTCGCCCACGCGGATGGTGACCGCGCCGCCGGCGAGGCCGGCGAGTTTGCCGGTTTCGAGCGTCAGGCTCTGACCGCCAAACTCAATCGTATATTGTTTAACTTCTGCCATGGTGTAACTCCTTTACACCGGGTGTGCTCGGCGGTATCCCAAATCGGGTGTAATTTCGTTGCGACGCTGCATGCAACGTCCCAACCAAACTCGTGATACCACGCGGAACACCCCCAAGACTGCCCGGGCAAAGGTCAGGGACTGGAGAACGGATTGAACGGAATTCGCACAGATTGAACGGATGAAGGCCTCCGTTCAATCCGTATTTAATAAGCTAAATCCGTTGAACCCAGTATCCAATTCCCAACGACAGTGGCCGGGTGAAACTGAAAGTGATGGAGTGAAAAGCAAACAGTGAACAGTCGTTCACTGTTTACCGCTCACCGTTTTTGATTAGCGTCGCCGCAAGCCAAGCTTGGCGATAACGGCTTCGTACGCTTGCGGGTTATTCTTGCTCAGGTAAGCGAGGTGCCGCCGGCGCGCGCCCACCATCTTCAGCAGACCCCGGCGCGAGCCTTCATCGCCCTTGTGCGCCTTGAGGTGCTGTGTCAACTGGGTGATGCGGGTCGTCAGAATCGCCACTTGCACTTCCGGCGAACCCGTATCCGTTCCGTGACGGTGATGGTCGTTGATGATCTTCTGTTTGGCGTCCTTATCTAAAGACATGACAACTGCCCTCCTGCGGCAGGTCACCCAGCGCTGCGAAGGGGCGATCCTTGTGATCGCCCAAACGAATGCGCGGGTCGAGTCAGAGAATTTGCGGGCGGGATTATAACGTGCAAGTCCCAGAGTCGTCCAGCAAACCGCACTGCGGGAAAGCGTCACTCATCGGCGTTTGACCTTTCACCTCTTGCTCCCGTTGCGCCGTCACATATCGATACGCCTGGCCTTGCAAATGAGCGCTGATGAGCGCTCCGTATGCCGCGCCAAACGCTGCGCCGATGCCGCACGCAATCGCGCCGAGCGAAGTGAGCAGCGCAATGAACAGGCTCGAGAGCAGCAACACGATGAAGTACATCCCCGGCTTGGCGCGCACCATTTTCCACACCTCACCGACGCGCAACGCATCACCGATTTGCTCGCTGGCCGCGTACCGGCCCACCGCCGCTTCCACTATCATCCCGGCCACAATCCCATAAATGGCCCCGACAAAACCGAGACAGGCGCCGACGAAACTGGCAACCGAGTTGAGCGTTTCGTTATCGTTGCCGTTGGCCTGTGCTGCGCCGAGTAGCGCGAAAGGCACCGCGACACACACCGCGATGATGATGAGCGGCAGGAAGTAGACGAAGCGAATGACGAAGACGTAGACGCCTTTCATCACATAGCCGCCGAAATCGCTCCAGTCGGGCAGGGGGGTGGGATGGTCTTTGATGACGCGCCGGGTGATTTCCACGCCATAGCCCCAGATGATGATCGTGCCGAGCACCGGGATCAGCGACAACAACCCCGCGATGCCCCACTTCTGCAACCAGTTCGGGTCCTGGCGCGGATAGGTGATGGCCTTGCCGTATTCCATTTCCATGTTCAGGATGACTCCTCAGAGGCTAAAGTGATGGCGCGAAGTATACGGCAAAACCG
>JBQTJD010000263.1:0-6592 GCA_052387475.1 Anaerolineales bacterium
GAACTCATCGTAGTGCGGGACGATGACGGTGTTGGGCAGACGATTGAAGACCTTCTTCAGCGGGAGCAGGGTCGGGAAGTTGGGGATGATTTCGCCCCAGATCATCGCGCCGGCGCTGCACCCGGCCACTACTCCGCCCCGCTCAATCACCTCAGTGATGGCGATAAAGGCGGCTGAGCCTTTCAATGTGTTGTGCAAGTAATCGGGTTTGCCGCCACTGAGGTAGACGAAGTTCGCCGCGCGGATTTTCTCGGCGAATGTTTCATGGTCGGCGTCCTTTCGATCCGCAACCAACACAGCCTCGGCGAAGACGCCGAGCCGTGTGAAATGCGCCACGCCCCGGCGCGCCCAATCCGCGAACACGTCGGCGCCATCCTGCGCGGCAGCGGTGGGCAGGCAGACGACGCGAGGCTCGCCGGACACGCGGCTCAACAACAGCCGATCCACCGGGTCCATTCGTTCGAGGTATTCGCCGCTGCCAACGAGGGCCAGAGTTCCGGTCATAGGTCAGTGGTAATGAGTGACGACGACGTCGCGGCTCGCCACCACGATGCTGCGCCCTTGCACCGTCGCGCTCAACGTCTCATCGGTGAAGTTCATCAGCACGAGCGAAGTGCCACGTAGCGCGGCGATGAGGCCGGGCGGCAACTCGGCGAGGCGGGTGACGTTCACGCGCTGGATGCGGTGTTGGATGATCGCCATCGCCTGCTCCACGGTCGGGAGCCAGCCGACGTACCACGCGCGGCCCTTGCCGATGGCATTCGAGGTCATCGCCGCCTTGCCCGCGTACGGGCCGCTGAGATAAGTCGCGCGCACCCGCGCACCCTCGGCTTCGGGCGGTGTGGACAGCGCTTCGATCCACGTGCCCGCCTGACCGCCCAGTCCGGGGATGCTGGATTCGATCTCGACGCTGACGCCGGCGGGCAGCGCACCCCAATCGGTGACCGTCGCTTGCATCAACTCGCGGAAGACGCCGGGCAGCGGCTGGCCGGTGACGGCGCTGTTCGTGTTTTTGAATCCCGAACGCACGCCCATCACCAGCGCCCCACCCTTGCGCACAAAATCCTGCAAGCGGCGCGCGAGGGGTTGGTCGGCGAGGTGGGCCGACGGCGTAATCAGTAATTTGTAATTGGTCAGTGGCGCCGAAGGCGGAACGACATCCACCCGGATGCCGAGGCGTTGCAGGGCGCGATAGTACACAAACAGATGCCGCAGGTAAGTGAAGTCCTTGGTGTGCGGCTGAAGTTGCAGCGCCCACAGATCATCGTAACTCCACATCAGCGCCGCCTCGGCGCGGGGCGGTTCGGTGGTGAGGCCACGGAGCGATTCGCGCTCGGCCCACAAGCGTTGCTGGTCGAAGTAGCCGACGTCGGGCGAGCCGTCGTGATGTTGCAGGCCGGAGTGATATTGCTCCTGCGCGTACCATGCCGCCCGCTCACGGAAGTACACGATTGTATCCGCGCCGGAGGCCGCGGCGTGCCAGGCCCACAGGCGCGGCGTACCGGGACGGATGACGTGATTGACCTCAGCCCAATTGATGTGGCCCGCGCCCTGCTCCATGATCCAAAAAGGCTTGCCGAGCAGGCCGCGTGTGAGGGCGTGCGCGAAGCCGGTGATGGCCGGGTCGCCGACATCCCAGGCATACTCGGCGTCGGGCTTGTCCGGCCCGTACAGTATCTCGCGCCAGCGATAGGCGTTGCCGGTCGGGTACGAATCCCACGTCACAAAATCCAGCGGCTTCGCCAAATCGAAGTAGTTCAGGTGGACGTACAGCCCTATGAAATTGTGCGTCACCCACTGTTTACGGTTGACCGTTGACTTGAGCAACTCAACTTGAAATTTCTCATACTCCACCACCGAGTCGGATGAGAAGCGATAGTAGTCGAGCACGTGGCTGGGGTTGGGCGTGGCTAGGTTGAGGATGGGCGCCCCGATCTGCGACCAGTCATCAAACTCCGCTGACCAGAAGACTGTGCCCCACGCCTCATTGACCGCCTTGAGATTTTCATAGCGTTTCTTCAGCCAGGCGCGGAAGTGTTCCTCACACACCGGGCAGTAGCAGCGCGCAGTGCTGCCGCCGCCGAACTCGTTATCAATCTGCCAGCCGATCACGTGCGATGAGTGACCGTACCGGTCACCCATCGCCGCGACGATGCGCTGCGTATGCTTGCGGTACGCCGGGTTGTTTGGGCAGTAGTGCCGCCGCCCGCCAATGTTGCGCCGCCGGCCCTGCTCATCCACCGGCAAAGTGTCTGGATAGTTTTTTGAAAGCCAGACGGGCGGCGCGGCGGTCGGGGTACCGAGGACGATTTGAAAGCCTTCGCGCGCAAACAACTCGACCGCCCGGTCGAGCCACGCGAATTCGAAGCGGTTTTCTTCCGGCTCCATCCGGCTCCACGCGAACTCGGCCATTCGCACGATGGTGATGCCGATTTCCTTGAGCCAGCGCGCATCATCGGCCCAGCGCGCTTCCGGCCAGTGTTCGGGGTAATAGCAGACGCCGAATTGCATAGATGTTGTACCGATCTCGTGAAACGTGATGCGTGAAACATAGGGCCTGGTCATGGCGTGATCGCGGTAATTGACCAAACCTGCCACGGAAAAGAATCACGTTTCACGTTTTACGCATCACGCCTCCGCCCATGATTTCACGGTGGATATTGCGCGCTGCCACGTCGCATAACCGGCGTCGCGCTGGTCGGCGGAGAGGCGCGGCGTGAAGACGGTTCGTTCGCCTGGCAGCGGCGGCAAGTCGGCCTCGCTCTTCCAAAAGCCCGCGCCCAACCCGGCCAACAGCGCCGCTGCGCGGGCGGTGGTCTGCGCGAAGGTAGGGCGAATAACGGGTATGCCCAGCCAATCAGCTTGCAGCTCACACGCCACATCGCTGCCGGATAATCCGCCGCCCACTTTCAACTGCGTCACGCGTACGCCAACCTTGTTATGCATCTCTTCTAGGATAGCCCGCAACTGAAAGCCAATCGAATCGAGGAAGGCGCGGGCGATGTGGGCGCGGGTGTGGCCGAGCGTCAGGCCAAATAGCGAGCCGCGCGCCTCACGGAAATTGTACGGCACATTGAGGCCGGTGAAGGCCGGGACGAAAACCAGCCCGCCCGCATCGCGCACCGAGCCGGCCAACTCGCCGAGTTCTTCGTCGCGGTCGAACAGCCGCGCGCTTTCTTTCAGCCAGCGTACCGCCGCGCCGGTTACAGTCGTATCCGCTTCAAGGCAATACGTCGGGTGACCGTTCAGCAACCAGGCCAGATAGACCTTGATCGTATCCAGCGCGGGGGCGGAGTCTCCCAGGCATACGTTCACATACGATGCGGTGCCATGCGTGCACTCGGCGTCACCCGTCTGGCGACAATCGTATCCAAACAGCGCGCCCTGCTGGTCGGCGATCATGGCGCAAACTGGCACATAAGTCGAGTCGAGATGCAGCGCGCCAAAGTCGGCGACGGTGCCGTTGACATCGGGCAGCGCGGCTCGTGGCACGCCGAGATAGTCGAGCCATTCCGGCCAGTAGTCGCGGGCGCGGAAGTCGTACAGGCACATGCTCTGCGCGAGCGAGACATCCGCTTGATGGCCGTTGGCGTGGCCGAGGGCGTTGAGCACCCACAGCGCCGAGAGGCCGATGCGGAGCGTGCCGGCGCGCGCGGCGGAAGAAATCGCGGCATCGTTTTCCATGCGCCACTTGAGGTGCAATGCGGCGCTGTACGGGCCGGGCCAATAGCCGAGGCGTGTGCGCGCCTCGGCCGCGTGCGGCCAGTGATGGAGTTCATCTTCGAGCGGCTGCGTGCGCAGGTCTTGCCAAGTGATGGCGTTGGCGAGCGACTTGCCGGTGGCTGTATCCCACACGAAGTCGGTGTCGCGCTGCGAGGTGAGTCCGCAAGCCGCGATATCGGATGGATGGCATTGCGCGTGTTGCAGGGCTTCAGCAATTGCTTCGCGCACACCGGCGGCGAGAGCGTTCGGGTCTTGCTCGACCCAATCGGGGCGGGGATAAAAACGTTCGAGCTTGCGGTAACCGTAGCCGCGCACCTGGCCCTCGCGGTCGAGGATGAGCGCGCGGCTGCCGCTAGTGCCCTGGTCAATTCCGAGGAGGTAGTCTGGCATAAGTCACGTATTGCGTAGTGCGTAACCCCCAACTCTCCACGCAACACGTAATACGAACTACGGCAACAAGTCGGAGAGTGTTCGGAGGACATAGGTTGGTTGGACAGCGGATGCGCCTAACATGACTTCGGTCGTCGCACCGGTAAGGGTGAGCGCGGCGGACATGCCCGCGTCGAGGCCCATCTTCACATCAGTTTCCAACCGATCACCTGTCATCACACAATCAGTTGCGGGCAATTGTACAAGATTGAGCACGGCCTCAATGGCGTAGCGTGAGGGCTTACCCACGATGGCTTCGCACTGAACGCCGGTGCAGGCCTCGATGGCAGCGATGATGGAGGCCGCATCCGGCTCGCCGCCGCCGGGCACCGGGCAGTAGCGGTCGCCGTTGGTGGCGAAGAAGCGCGCCCCCGCCCGAATGGCGTCGAAGGCGATTTGCAGTTTGCGATAGACAAAGGTGCGATCAAAGCTGGCGATGATGGCGTCGGTATGTTGCGCGTCGTCCACCAATTCGAAGCCGGCTGCGCGCAGGTCATCCATCAACGGCTGTTCGCCCACCACAAACAGCCGCGCCTTTGGCCAGTGTGTTTTCAAAAAATTCGCCATCATCAACGATGAGTTGAGGATGTCCTCGACAGGCGTGGTCAGGCCGAGGCGCGTGAGCTTTCTCGAATACGACTCGCGCGTGTGCGTGGGATTGTTGCTGAGGAAGATGGTGCGCTTACCCAACGCGCGCAATCGGGTGATCGTCTCGCCCGCCGTCGGCAGCAGCCCGTCACCCAAATACACGGTGCCGTCGAGGTCGAAGATATAGGCGCTGTATAAATGAGATGGGGTCATGCAAAGCTGGCAGGTGAGCAGAAGAGAAAGTGAGCGGGTGAGAGCCGTCGCTCACCCGCCCCCATGCTCACCTGCAAACGTAGAGATAGCCTTATCCTTTGACTCCGCTACTCGTCACACTTTCGATGTAGAAGCGTTGTGCGAAGAGGAAGACGATGAGCGGCGGGAGGACTGAGATGGCGGCCCCGGCGAGGATAAGATTAGGAGCTTCGGTGGCGCGCCCGCGCAGGATGCTGAGCGACAGCGTCAGCACGTGATTGGCCTCGTTGCCGGTGTTGATGATGACCAGCGGCCAGACAAAGCTATTCCACGCGTAGAGGAACGTGAACGTCGCCTGCGTGGCGATGGCGGGCACGCTGGCCGGGATGAAAATGCGGCGCAGGATTTCGAGCCGCGAGGCCCCGTCAATAAGCGCCGCCTCCTCCAATTCTTTCGGAATGGTGATGAAGAACTGCCGCATCAGGAACGTGCCATAGGCGGTGAAGATCCACGGCATGATCAACGCAGCCAGATGATCCACCCAGCCGATGAAGACCATCAAGCGATAGAGCGGGATGATCAACACCACGAATGGAATCATGATGGTGCCAAGATAAACGAGGAACAAGCTGTCGCGGCCCGGGAAGCGCAGGCGCGCAAAGGCATAGCCGCCAAGGATCGAAGTCGCCAACTGTCCGACCACGACCAGCACGGTGACGAGGATGGTATTCGTGAGGCTGCGATCCAGCCCACCGAGTTCGGTCACTTTTTGATAGTTCTCGGGATGCCAGGTGAGGTTGGCGATCTGCGTAGCGGCTTGTGTGTCGGC
Source organism: Anaerolineales bacterium (assembly GCA_052387475.1). Lineage (GTDB taxonomy): Bacteria > Chloroflexota > Anaerolineae > Anaerolineales > UBA6663 > JANWXR01. The sequence continues at coordinate 5,762 of JBQTJD010000263.1, forward strand.
GATGACCGGGTCGGCTTGCGGGTTGGCCGGGTCAATGAAACGGCCTAACGCTCTTTGTTCGAGTTGCACCACTTCGAGTTGCTGGCCATTCTCCTCAATTACCCACAGCTTTTCTTCCTGACCATTCAAGCTGACGGTCTTCTGCTTGAGCGCGCCGCCCGCCGGGTCTACATCGCGCAGCGAACGCTCGTACGTCTTGGTCAGATTCGTAGGCTCGGCATACACACCTATACGCGCGTCGTTGCCGGCCAGCGCCAGCCGGCGCGTCTGACCGTCAAAGGTCACGTCGTACAACGGCAACGGCTCTTTGACGTCGGGCAGCGTCACTGTCTGCGCATCGCGCGGCAACAGACGTGGTGGATAGTTGTACGTATCCGCCGGCTCCTTCAACGACGTCGTCAGCATCACGATGAAAGGGAAGATCATGATGAGGCCGAAGGCCGTCAGCACCCCGTAGACCAGAACGTTTTGCAGGAGTTTGGTGAAGCGATAAGACATGGCGGCTTAGCCTCCCTCGTACAAGCTGGATTGGCGGTTGCGCTGGAACTGCACCAGCGTGAAGGCGAAGATCACGGCGAATAACACCCAGGCTACCGCCGAGGCAAAGCCGAAATCAAATTGATTGAAGCCTTCTTGATAGAGGTACAACACCAGCGTCAGCGTCGAATCCGACGGCGCGCCGGGCGGGTTGGTGAGGATATATACCTGCTCGAACACTTGCAGCGCGGCGATCGTGGTCGTACTGGCGACGAAGAACGTCGTCGGTGCGAGCAACGGCAGTGTGATGCTGAAGAATTTCGAGAACGTGCCCGCGCCATCCACCGTGGCGGC
>JBQTJD010000264.1:0-3515 GCA_052387475.1 Anaerolineales bacterium
GATGGCGTGGTTCGGTGGATCGCCAGCCGTTCTCGCCTGCAGCGCGATGCCACGGGCCGCGCGGCGCGGATGGTGGGCGTGAACATGGACGTGACCGAGCGCAAGCAGGCGGAAGACGTGCTGCGCGAAAGCGAGCGACGCTTCCGCGAGATGATTGACGCGCTGCCGGCGGCGATCTACACCACCGACGCCGCAGGCCGGCTCACGCACTTCAACCCGGCGGCGGTCGAATTCTCCGGCCGCGTGCCGGAGTTGGGCAGCGACCATTGGTGCGTCACGTGGAAACTCTACTATCCCGATGGCACGCCGATGCCGCATGACGAATGTCCGATGGCGATTGCGCTCAAAAGTGGCCGCGCCGTTCGCGGGGCCGAAGCCATTGCCGAAAGACCGGACGGCAGACGTATTTGGTTTGAGCCTTATCCGACGCCGTTCCTCGATAGCGCCGGCCGGGTGGTGGGCGGCATCAACATGCTGGTGGACATCACCGAGCGCAAGCGCGCCGAAAACGCCCTGCGCAAGAGCGAGGAACGCTTCCGCAACATGGCCAACATCATCCCCTCCATCGTGTGGACGGCGGATACGGACGGGACGATCACCTATGCCAATGACCAGTGGTTTAGCTTCGTCGGCATTACGCCGGAAGAGAACGCGCGCGGCTGGCCGGAACTGGTGCTGCATCCCGATGACTACGACCTATGTGTGCGCGCTTGGAATCACGCCTTGCAAACCGGGTCGGATTACGAAATCGAAGTCCGCAACCGGCGGCATGATGGCGAGTATCGCTGGTTCCTCACCCGCGCCCGGCCCACGCGGGATGAGTCCGGGCGCGTGACAGCTTGGTTTGGCGTCACCACCGATATCCACGAAAGCAAGCACCTGGAGGCCGCGCTGCGCGAGAGCGAGGAGCGCTTCCGCAACATTGCCGAGACCGGGAATGACGGCATCTGGCAAGTGGACGCCCAGGCCCGCACGCTGTACGCCAACGAATACATGGCCGAATTGCTCGGCTGCTCACTGGCCGAGTTGCATGCCCGGCGTATGACGGACTTCTGCTTTGAAGAAGACCTGCTAGTGGCACAGGCGCGCATATTGGCCAACCTCAACGGTCAACAACAAGAGTTCGATTTTCGCTTCCGCCGGCTCGATGGCACGGCGGTGCTGGTGCTGGCCGGCACCAGTCCTGTGTACGACAGGCACGGCGCCATCATCGGCGCGCTGGGCATGTTCTCCGACATCACCGAACGCAAGCGGGCCGAGCGCCGTAACCGCTACTTGGCTGAGGCCACGCACACCCTGACCGAATCGCTGGACATGCAGCGCACCTTGCAGGAAGTGGCGCGCCTGGCCGTGCCCGACTTGGCCGACTGGTGCACGCTCAACCTCCTTCAGCCGGATGGCTCAATCGCGCTGGCCGCGGCCGCGCACCGCGATCCAGAGCAGGAAGCGATGCTGTGGTCACTGGCGCAGCGCTATCCCTTGCAAATGGATGCCGCCGACGGCACGCCGCACGTCATCCGCACCGGCACCTCTGAACTGCACCGCAACTTCCGGGAGGAGTGGAACGGGCAACACGGGCTGACGCCACCCGAGTGGCTGAACGAGTCGCAACTGCACTCGCTCCTCATCGTACCGCTCAGCACACACGGGCGCTCGTTCGGCGCGCTGACGCTGGCCAGTATCGAACCCGGGCGGCGCTTCGACTACGATGATCTGGCGCTGGCCGAGGAAATTGCACGGCGCGCTGCGCTGGTGATGGAGAACGCGCAGCTCTTCCGCGATGAGCAGGAAGCGCGACAGATCGCCGAGCAGGATCAGCAGCGCATCTCCAGCCTGCAGGTCGTTACCGCCGCGCTCTCAGAAGCGGCCACGCCTGCCGACGTGGTTGACAGAGTCATCCGGCTGGGCGCGACTGTGCTGGGCATCCGGGCCGGCAACATCAACCTCATCTCGCCGGATGGCAACTGGATAGACCGGTATGCCATCGGCTATTCGGAGAGCCTCAGCGTCCAGCACGAGCGCCTGCCAATCCATTCGCCCACTGCCGGCGCGGAGGTCTGCCGGGGCGGCGCAGCGTTGTGGTTCGAGTCGCATGACGATTTCGCGGCCCGCTATCCGCACCTGGCACGCCAACGTGAGGCCACCGGCAACCAGGCGGCGGTCATCGTGCCGTTGGAAGCCGAGGGCCGCCGGTTGGGCGCGCTGGCGTTTAGCTTTCCACAGGTACGTTCCTTCTCGCCGGAAGATCGGGGGTTCATCCTCACCCTGGCCTTGCAGTGCACACAGGCGTTGGAGCGCGCGCGGCTGTTTGAGGCCGAGGGCCACTCGCGGCGGCAGGCAGAACTATCCGCTGACCGTATCGCCAGCTTGCAAGTGGTCACCGCGGCGCTCTCAGAAGCGGCCACCCCGGCTCAGGTCATCGAAAGCGTCATCCGCCGGAGCGCCACCGTGCTCGGCATCCGGTCTGGCAGCATCAAACTCATCTCGTCAGATGGCCAATGGATTGACCGTTACGCCCTCAGCTACCCGGATGGGACGAGCGTTCAGCATGAGCGTCTAGCGATTGATGCCCCCACTCCTGGCGCGGATGTGTGCCGAACCGGGGAGGCAGTCTGGCTGGCATCACGGGAAGCCTTCGCAGCGCGCTACCCAACGTTTGCGCAACCGGATGAAACCGCCGACTACGAGGCAGCCGCCATTGTGCCCCTGCAAACCGAAGGCCGCCGGCTGGGTGCGCTGTCGTTCCGCTACCCAGGCGCGCAGTCGTTCTCGGAAGAAGATCGTGAGTTCATCCTGACTCTGGCCGGGCAGTGCGCTCAGGCGTTGGAGCGCGCGCGGTTGTTCGAGGCCGAACTCCTGTCACGCAAAGGGGCCGAACGCGCCACTGAACGCGTCAAGCAACTTCAGAACATGACGGCGGCGCTGGCTCGAGTCTTAACCGTTGAGCAAGTACTGGAGGTGGCGCAACACGCAAGCACAGCGACGCTGCACGCAGCGGGAGCCGGGATCCATTTGTTGAGCGATGATGGCACGGCGCTGGAGATGATCAACGTAGTCGGTTACGACCAGCCGGAGACCCGGCATGTTCAGCGTTTGCCCCTTTCGGCGCATACGCCGACCAACACCGTGTTCAATACCGGCCAGCCACTATGGTTCGAGTCGCCCGCAGCGATGGCCGTGCACTATCCCGAACTGGCCGCGCTCAGCGAGCAACTGGGTGTGCGCGCGACCCTTCAGGTTCCCATCAAGATCGAGGGGCACACCCACGGCGTGCTGGCGCTGGGCTTTGCTGAGGAACGCACCTTTCAACCGGAAGAGCGCGACCTGCTCAGCGCGCTGGCGAACCAGTGCGCACAGGCGTTGGAGCGCGCCCGGTTGTACGAGGCCGAACAGCAGGCGCGGGGGGGGGGGGGCCGCCCCCCGGCCCGCCCGGCCGTTTTTGGCCAGGGCCCGCCCAAATTTGCCCCGTCGCGGGGCGATGTGTACACAAAGGCCAACTCAGCAGCACGCCCCGA
>JBQTJD010000265.1:0-1819 GCA_052387475.1 Anaerolineales bacterium
CAGTGAACAGTGTTTACCGTTGACTGTTCACTGTTCACCGAATTACGGCAGACGTGGAAATTTGGAGAAATCCGGCTTGCGCTTTTCGAGGAAGGCGTTCTTGCCCTCCTGCGCTTCTTCGCTGAGGTAGTACAGCAGCGTGGAGTCGCCGGCGAGTTGTTGAATGCCGGCCAGCCCGTCGGTGTCGGCGTTGAAGGATGCTTTGAGCATACGGATGGCGAGCGGACTCTTTTCCAAAATTTCACGCGCCCACTGCACGGCCTCTTCTTCCAGTTTTTCCAGCGGCACCACCGTGTTCACTAATCCCATTTGCAATGCTTGTTGCGCGTTGTACTGGCGGCAGAGATACCAGATCTCGCGCGCCTTTTTGTGGCCGACGATGCGGGCGAGATAGCCGGAACCGTAGCCGCCGTCGACACTGCCGACCTTCGGGCCGGTCTGCCCGAAGAGGGCGTTCTCGGCAGCGATGGTGAGGTCGCACACCACGTGCAGCACATGCCCGCCCCCGATGGCATAGCCAGCCACCATCGCAATCACCGGCTTGGGCATGAGGCGGATGACGCGTTGCAGTTCGAGCACGTTGAGGCGCGGCACACCATCTTTGCCGACGTAACCGCCCTTGCCGCGCACGCTCTGGTCGCCGCCGGAGCAGAAGGCCTCCGTACCCGCGCCGGTGAACAGCACCACGCCGATGTTCTGCGCCTCGTGTGCGTGGCGGAACGCATCGAGCAATTCGTGCACGGTCTGCGGGCGGAAGGCGTTGCGCCGCTCCGGGCGGTTGATGGTGATCTTGGCGATGGCTTCGCCTTTGGCGTGCTCGTAAAGGATGTCGTCGTAGTCTTTGACTTTGAGCCACTTCACGGACATAGAGAAAAATCCTTTCGGCGTTGCGTCAATGGTAATTGGTAATTGCCAATTACAAATAACTTCTCAAAAACTCCAGCACCTTCATGTCGAAGGTGTTGGGCTGTTCAAGATGCACCGTGTGTCCGGCGTTCGGCACGATCGCAAGCTGTGCCATCGGCAATGACTGCGCCATCGCGCTTGCAATAGTCGTGAACTTCGCGTCGTCCGCGCCGGCGAGCAGCAATGTGGGAGTGCGCAACTCGGGCAGGCGTTCCCAGAGCGGTGATTGTATCCCGGTTCCGAGGCCGCGCAGGCTGTTGGCCAAGCCGTGTGGATTGTTGTGCAAGCGTTGCGCCCGCAGCGCCACGCGTACTGAGTCAGGCAAGCGGGCTTGTGTGGCGAACAGGGGCAGCGCCTCCCAGCGATTGACGAACGCTTCCATTCCCTCACGCTCAATGAAGTCCGCGAGCGCGTTATCGCTCTGCACGCGGGCCGCGCGCTCGGCGGCGTCCGCAATCCCCGGCGAGGGACTTTCCAAAATCAATGACCGCACGCGTTGTGGATGTGACGCCGCGAGATGCAACGCCACGCGCCCGCCCATCGAGTAGCCGAGAATATGCGCGTTGTCAATGTTCAGCACGTCGAGCAGCGTAGCGAGATCGGCGATGCAATGCTCCATGCGGTAGCGTGCGGGATCATTGGGCGAATCCGATTCGCCGTGGCCGAGCGCGTCAACGGCAACAGTGCGAAAGTGTTGACTGAACACTACTGTGTTGTTGAGCCAGTTCACCGCGCTGCCGGTGAAGCCGTGCAACAGCATCAGCGGCGGGCTTGTGTGTGAGCCAGCCGCTGTGTAGTTGAGATGAACGCCGTTGATAAGGAGTTTCATTGCGGCGAGGCTGGCCCCCATCCCCATAAGCGAAGCGTCGCCTTCCCCCGTCGCCAACCACGGGCGACAGGAGAAGGGAGCGCG
>JBQTJD010000266.1:0-1607 GCA_052387475.1 Anaerolineales bacterium
GCGGCCTCGGCCCACGCGTGACGCCGGACCGGCTGGTGCTGACGTTCGATCACCTCATCGCGCGCACCGACTTTGTGCCGCTGCTGAAGAATGTGCTGGGCACGCTCTCCCAGCACTACGGCTTCCCGGTGGATGTGGAATTCGCCGTGCAGGTAAAGGCGGCGGCGCAAACCGAGCTTGCGCCCGGCAAGCCGTTGCTCGACTTCTTTATGCTGCAATGCCGCCCACAGGCCATGGCGCGCGGCGAACTCCACAAGCCCATCCCGGCCGACATCGCCGACGCGGATAAACTGTTTGCCACTTCGCGCCTTGTGCCGCAGGGGCAGGTGACCGGCGTCGAGTACGTGGTGCACGTGCGCTCGTGGGCCTATCACAAGTTGGATGAGCGCAACCGCTATGCCGTGGCGCGCCTCATCGGTACGTTGAACAAAACGCTGGAGGGCAAGAGCTTCGTTTTCAGCGGGCCGGGGCGTTGGGGCTCGAGCAACTTTTTGCTCGGCGTGCCGGTGACGTATGCCGATATCTACAATGCCAGGGCGTTGATCGAGCTGTCGATTGACCAGGGCGACGGCGCGCCCGACCCGAGCTACGGCACGCACTTCTTTCAGGATCTGGTGGAGTCGAGCATCTATCCACTGGCCGTCACCCCTGACGAACCGGGTGAATATCTCAACCGCGAGTTTCTGCGCACCGCACACAACTCGCTGAAAGAACTGCTGCCCGACGCGGACATTTCCCCTGCATTGGCCGAAGCCGTCACCGTCATCCACGTTCCCACGCAACGCAACGGCCAGAAGCTGGAGATTTTGATGGACGGGGAAAAGGCGCTGGCGTATTTTGTGAATGGAGGTTGATGCGTTATTCCTTCAGCACCATCCGTCCACCTTCACCTGGCGCGTAGGTGTGCAAGCCCTGCGGCACGCGGTTGTCCACTTGCAGGTCGCCGCTGTCCATCATCTCCCACAACACTTGAAGCGGCGCGTTGCCCGGCACCCACTTCTCCGCCAGCACCACGCCGTGGCCGGGCATCACGGTGAACACGACCACGCGCGGGTCGGCGGTGTCGTGCAACGTCTGTGACCGACCGAACGCGGCTTTGATCGCCCGCGCCTGCGCGTCAGTGGAGCACGACACCGGGTAGTGATAGTACGGCTCATCCACCGGAACGAACTCCACTCGGCGCGGGTTGAAGGCGGCCACGCCGCGATGCCCGTGCAGCTTCGAGCGCGCCGCCGGCACGCTTACGCCCGCCACCCTCACGCTCGGTAATGCGCCATCCATATCAATCAACTCCACCGCCTCGGAGGAGGGCGGGTCGTTGCGTTTGCCCTCCACATGGCGCACCACTGCGCCCAGCCCGTCGGTGCGCGCGCCGGTGATAACGGCCAACTCGTCATCGGTGATGGACTCTTTCACGACCGGGCGCGCGCTGCCGGTGATGGTGGCGATGAGGGCGCCGAGCCGCGCGTCCCATGTGGCGAAGCAGCCCTCGCTGTACTGGCTGGCGATAGCCTCGCCCACGGCGGGCAGCGCCACCATATCCTGCACGCGGATCATCTCGGTGAAGAAGTTGCGGCGGCCAAACTGCTGCCCGGCGACCCGCATGG
>JBQTJD010000267.1:0-5788 GCA_052387475.1 Anaerolineales bacterium
GGAACATGGAAGCCTCCTATGTGAGTGGATGTGCACTCACTGTAGGAGGCTTCGTTCACCGGTAGTTCCGGCGCGGGTTACGGTTGGATTACAAGCGTGGTAACTTGGCGGTAACTTTGGGGGCAGACCTGATAGGTTTCAAGCGAACCGAAGGTTGCAGGCTAACCTTCGCTTCGCACCCTGACAGGTCTTGTTAGCGAGCGACCTGCGCCAGCGCCGTGCCCACTGCGCCGAGCACGAACAAGGCCAGCACCATCAGCCCGATGAATTTGCGAAACATCGTCACCTCCAGTTGTGCGTGAGAACGATCGATGCGCCGGAGACGCACGGCACATCACGTCGGTTCCACATTTGGGATGACACATTGATAACAGAAATTCGGTGGATGGCTCAAGCACTCGGGTGCCAAAACAACATCGGCCTCCGTGTGGAGGCCAATGTCAAGGTGTCAAGCTGGCCCGTAAGCCGCGTTCTGTTTTAGGCGATCATCTATCTTGTCCCGCACATTGCTGTGGGGATCCATGCAGCCTACCCGAGTCTCGAATGGGACGAGCCGCCCCTCGACTCTGCTTGGCCTTGCTCCCGGCGGGGGTTGCCTGGCCGCACGCGTTGCCGCGCACGCCGGTGGGCTCTTACCCCACCGTTTCACCCTCGCCACCTTGCGGTGGCAATACGCCGCGACTAATGTCGCGCCTTCTCTGTGGCCCTGTTCCAGCGGGTCACCCCGCTCCGGGTGTTACCCGGCGCCGTGCCCTGCGGAGCGCGGACTTTCCTCAACGCAACTCATCATTGCGCCGCGATCACCCGGCCAGCTTGAACACCGCTGGCACTATAACACGAGTCAACCGGCTACCGGCTGGTTCCATCCTTTGATACACTGCGACGCGTGACTCGGCTGCGCCCCCTATGGCCCTACGGTGTGTTGTTGTTGTTCGCCCTCCTCGCCGCCGAGCCGTTGGCCCGCGAGCAAATGACCTGCTCCGACGACGGGCCATTTCACCTGCATCGAGCGGTGCAACTTGAATGGCTGCTGCAAGCTGGTCATTGGTTGCCGCGTTGGGCCCCGCACATGGCGCAGGGTTACGGCTATCCGTTCTTCATCTTTTCACCGTCACTCTCTGCCTACTTTGTCGTGGGTTTACATGCGTTCGGGTTTGAACTTCCCGGTGCGTTGCACCTTGCCTTTGGAATCACGATCTGGCTGGCGGGATGCGCGGCCTTTCTGTTCGCAAGGGCAGTGTGGGGGGAGCGCGCGGGGGTGGTGGCAGGCGTGGCTTACTCTTTCGCGCCTTACTTGGCCTTCGACATACTGTATCGCGCTAACTTCGCCGAGAGCTTCGCCTTCATCTGGCCGCCGTTGGTGTTGTGGGGCCTCCATCGGATGAAGGCCGAAGACGGCAGATTGCAACTCCGCAACATCATCGTTCCGGCGTTGGCCTTCGCAGCGATGAGCCTCAGCCACAATGCGCTTGCATTGATCACCACACCTCTGCTTATCGGCTATGTCGGTGTGAATGCCTGGCGAGGACGCTCGTGGCGTTTGGGCGGGCTGGGTGTGGTTGCCCTGCTATTGGGCGCGTCAGCCACCGCCTACTACTGGTTTCCGGCCTTAGCCGAGCAGGCGCTCGTTCATTCCGAACGCCTGGCTGTGCCGCCCGACTTCACCTGGTATACGAACTTCATTGACCTCAACGAGTTGCTCGCCACGCCGCGCGCGGAGGATCCATTGCTCATTAATCCCTCCCCGCCCAAAGCGTTGGGCTTGACGGCTGCGCTGCTGTGCTTGCCAGCGCTGGGCGGTCTGCTCGTCGGGCGCCCAACTCGGCGGTGGGAGACGGGTTATTTTCTCTTGGCCGTCCTCGGCTACGGTTGCCTCACCCTGTCATTCTCCGCGCCGCTGTGGGGCCTGCTTAGCCCGTTGCAGGTCGTGCAATTCCCCTGGCGGATGCTCGGCCCGGCAGCCTTGTGCGCCGCGCTCACCATCGGCGCCGGTGTCCACTCGCTTGAGCGTATCCCGGTGCTGGGTCGCTGGCCGGCCGTAGTCGCGGTGACGCTGTTCATATTTGGCAATTGGTCAGCATGGTATCCGCGCTACTGCGCCACGCCTGAAAGCATTACCCTCGCGGAGATGGTGGCTTATGAGAGCGCGACCAACACCATCGGCTTGACGGCGAAAGGCGAGTTCTTGCCGCTCACCGTTGAGTATCTTCCCGAAGATCAATCTCTGGCCGAGGCCATCCTGCGCGGCGAAGAACCCGCGCGACTGCATGTGATTGATGGTGACGCGCAGTTTGAGACGGCCTCCGCGCCCGACCCGCTGGACGCGACGTTCAGCGTCGTCGCTCACACGCCCGCAACGTTAGTCTATCGGCAATTCCTGTATCCCGGCTGGCAGGTGACAGCCAACGTCCAACCCGTCGAGCTCCGCCCGGCTGAGGGCACCGGCCTCATCACGTTCGACCTCCCGGCGGGCACACACGCGCTGCATATCGTATTCGGCTCCACACCGCTCCGCACTGTTGCCAGCCTTGTCTCTGTCGTTGCGCTGTTTGTTTTGGGTGCGATCTTCATCGTCAATCGCCCAGCTTCGGCCAGCCGTCCGTCATCAGCGGCTCCAATGTGGGATCTCGGCGTGCTCGCCCTCGTGTTGCTCGTGCTCAAGCTGACAGTCATTGACCGCGTGCCCAATCCGCTGCGACAGACGCGCTTCGATGCAGAGAACGTGGCCGGTATGCAAACGCCGTTGCGGGCCGATTTCGCGGGCGGACTGGGGATGTATGGCTACGATATCGCCACGCGCACTTTGCCCGGCGATGGCAGCGTGGATGTGGCTCTGTACGTTGGCAAACGCGAGCCGAACATCCGCGAGTTCACCCCGGTCTTTGTGCTGCACGACGCGCAGGGTCTAAACTGGATCGGCGCGGACGCCTCCCTCCCACCGCGCTGGCACCGCGCGCCGCCGCCCTCATACAATTGGCCCGACGACGCATACGCACAGTGGGCACGCCGGGTGACGGCCCTGCCCGGCACGCCGCCCGGCGACTATGAATTGAAACTCGAATTGATTGATCTGAGCACGGGCGCGATGCAGTCGATGCTCGATGAACAGGGGAACGCGATACAACCGCGTGTCTCGTTTGGGAGCGTGCGGGTGACGCGACCCGCGCATCCCTTCGCGCTGCAACCCGAGTTCATCGTGAACGGCGCCTTTGGCCCGGCGACGTTGTTGGGGTACAACCTTGATCGCAGAGAAGCCAATGCCGGCGACACGCTTGCACTCACACTGTATTGGCGCAGTGAACGATTGATGACGCAGGACATGACGGCGCGTTTGCGAGTGGGCGAGTTCGACATGGTGCTGCCGCTCGTCAACGGATACGGCACACGCGAATGGCAAGTCGGTGACGAGTGGCGCGGACAGCATCGCGTGACGTTGCCCGCCGCTCTGGCCAGCGGCGCGTATCCCTTGCAATTGGAGATGGACGGTCAGCCGGGCGGATACTCGCTGGGTACGCTCATCGTGAACGCCCCGCTACGGGTATTCGAACCGCCCGCTTTTGAGTACGCGAACGGAACCGCTTTCGATGGGGTGGGCGAATTGGCGGGATACACGCTCACGCGTGAAGGGCAGCGGGTCAACGTGAGGTTGGTGTGGAAAGCGACCACCACGCCCGCGCTGCGTTACTCGGTGTTTGTGCATCTCGGTGATGCTAGCCGCGTGTGGGCGCAGAGCGACTCGACACCGGCGGGCGGCGCGCGGCCCACAACCGGCTGGCTCGCCGGCGAATACATCGTCGATGAACACACGCTCGCCTTCGCCTTGCCCGACGAGTTACCAGCCGGGGACTATGCCTTGTATGTGGGGATGTACGATCCGCAGTCGGGGGTGCGGGTATCGATCAAAAGCGGTAACGGGGATAATCGCGCACCGATTGCCACGCTTACCTGGCCATGATCGGCGCTATACTTGCCGGTGGAGGTTGCCATGCTCACTATCCGCATCGAATACTGCGCTGTTTGACACTACACCGGCCGGGCCGTGAGTCTCACGACCGAACTATTGAAAGAATTCGAAAGCCAGATCAAGCTGCTGGAAATAGTCCCCTCCGACGGTGGGCGCTTTGAAGTGAGTGTCAATGGAGAACTGATATTCAGCAAATTAGCACTGAGCCGGCACGCGGCCACCGGTGAGATCATCCAAGCGGTGCGCGGCAAGTTGAGTTGACTGATGCAGATTTCGGATTGGTTTAGGGCCTGTCATTCCCGCGAAAGCGCCCCAGGAAAAGCCTGGGGCTGAATCCAGAAGCGTGGCCTAGACACCCGCTTTCGCGGGTGTGACGAATTGTCGTAATCAAAAAGGGATTCACTCTGGATCGGTTTCCGTTTTGAATGATGCTATCGCAGACCGCGTCGGTCTCAGAGACCGACGCGGTCTGGTCCAAATCATTTCGGAATTCGCTCTAATAGCTATAACACAACGGCCCGGCGAAATCTCGTCGGGGCCGTTTTTGTTTGCGACAACTTGCTCCGATGACTATTCGGGCCGGGCGGGTTGCGCGGCGACCGCATCCTTCACCGAGTCATAGATCGGTAGCACGGTATCGAGCAGGGTGAGGCGCAGCGCGGTGCGGGCCTGTGCGCCCACGGCTGCCAGGTTGAGGCTGCCGCCTCTCTGGCGCATGGTCTTCAGACCAGAGATGAGGGCCGACATGCCGGCCGAGTCGAGGAAGGACACCTGACTCATTTCGACGGTGATGTGCTGCGCACCGCCAGCGGCCTGTTCGCGAAAGGCTTGCTTGACGCGGTCGCACGACTCACCATCAAGCCGGCCTTCAATGTGCAAAACGAGCGCGCCGGGTTCGACACGGGTGGTGTTGAGGTTCATATTAGTCACAACGCTATGTTGAGCAACATCCGTGCCAGAAATTATACTCCTCAACAAATAGACCGCGTCGGGGTGCAAAGCGAAGCTTTGCCCCACACCGACGCGGTCTTGGCCCTAAGGTTTGTACCGCGCCAGCCGCCAATAGTTGCGGCCCGGGCTGAGGCGTTCATAGTCCACCTCATCCATCACCGTGCGGATGAGCGGCAGACCATAGCCATTCTCTGGGAGTTCGCCCACGTCGAGCCGCAGGGCATCGCGCACGGTGGCGCTGCGTGGCGGCATCCGTTGCATATCAAACGGCAGACCCGTGTCCAGAGTCTCCAGCACAACCTGATTGGCCTCACGGGTGAGCACGCCGTAGGTGCGCCCCCCGGGCTGTCGGGCGTAGGCATGCCGGATGATATTCGCCAAATGTTCGGTCAGGGCCAGGCTCAACTCATGCCGCCACGTATCCAGCGCGGAGTCGGCCACCCACGAACCGAGCGCGGTGTGCAGCAGCGAATCGAGTTGTTTGAGTTGGCGTACATCCGCCGAAAACACAAATCCCAACGCCGTCGTTTCCGGACGCGGGTCGGCGCGCTTCACCACCAGCAAAGTCAAATCATCACCCACTGCCTGCGGGCCGCGGTGCGCGTCGATGGACTGCAAAATCATCTGCCGGATGATGGCAGCGGGCGCGCGATGCGCCAGGGCCAGCGTCTCCTCCAGCCCCGCCCACGCGAACAATTTACCTGACGGGCTGAGCGCCTCGGTCACCCCGTCGCTGTAGCACACCAGCACATCATCAGCTTGCAACAGGAAGGTGCGCTCGACGTTTTCGGAGTCAGGGAAGAGGCCGAGGGGCAGGGCAGTGCTGGGCAATTCGAGCGCGAAGCGAGTCGCGGCCTGCCAGTGGCACGTGGC
>JBQTJD010000268.1:0-5539 GCA_052387475.1 Anaerolineales bacterium
AACGTGATAGAAGTGTTTTTGAATGGGCAGGGCGTGGTGGGCAACAGCGTGCAGCCGGTCTGCCCGCCGCAGACGACGACGTACACGCTCACGGTGAATACCGGCATAACAATCGAGACGCGCACCATCACCATCACCGTCACCGGGCCGACGGCCACCGCCACGCAGACCAACGACACGCAAGGCCCCACCATTCTGCGCGCCGTCGTCAACCCGGCTCAGATCGGGTCGCGCGGGCCGACGGGGTGCAATCTGTCGTTCACCGCCGACATTACTGATCAATCGCAGATCGCGTTTGCTGAGGTGCAGTGGACGGCGTTTGATTTACAGGGCCAGCAGGTCGGCAGCGGTTCGGGGACGATGCAATTCGTGAGCGGCAACACCTATCGCCACGATTGGACGAACGTCGCCATCAGTTCGGTGTACGGCTCCATCGTGTGGAGGGTCAACACGGCGGATGTCTACGACAATACGACCACCATCAGCGGCACACCGAATGTGGTGGACGTGCCGACCAGCCTCGGTGGTTGCGGGCCATCCTGAGCGCCTCCGCTCACACGCAGACCCGCTTTTTCGGGATTTGGACTGTGTTACACTCGCGCGCGATGCGGATTTTCTGGCTGACTCTCACGCTACTCGGCGCGCTGCTATTGGCCGCCTGCCAGCGCACCCTGCTCGGCGTGGACCCGCCGCCGACCGCGCCCAACAACGCGCTCGCCACCAGCACCCCCGAGCGCAGCGCGACACTGAAGGAAGTGAACGGTACGGTGGAGGCGCGCAGTGACGCAACCGGTGATTGGGCAGCGGCGACGGCGGGCAGCATCTTCAGCGTCGGCGGCCAGTTGCGCACCGCTGCCGGGAGCGATGCGTATTTTGAACTGACCGAAGGCAGCCGCATCCGCGTCGGGGCGGAAACAGCCCTCACCTTCAACATCCTCAACCCATTCCTCGACAGCCAATTGACATCGCTGGCACTGGAACGTGGGCAAACGTGGGTGTTGCTCAACGGCGGCGCGCTCGATGTGGAAACCCCGGTCGGCCTGGCTTCGGCTCGCGCGGCCTACATGAGCGTGCAGTACGATGCGCCCTCGCAAACGCTCGAAGTGATGTGTCTGCGCGGCACGTGCAGTGTAGATCGACAATTCGTCCCGGCCACGTACAAATATCGCCTGGCCGGTGGGCAGGCCGGCTTGCCGGAGCCGATGGCCCTCACCGATTTCGGCCTGTGGGGGATCAATGTGCCGGAGGTCGCCGACCTCGCCGCCTATGCCACCGAGGTGACGTTCGTCGGCAATGCCACCCTCGCCGCCTCCACCGACACGCCCGAACCCACCCGCGAGGTCGCCACGTCAACGCCAACACTGGAACCGACTGTCACGCCAACACCGGCGAACAGCGAAGCTGTTCGCTTAAGCGAAACGCCTAGCGTTTCGCCGCCGACTGCCACGCCGCAGCCCATCATCCCCACTGCCCAGCCGCTGCCCACCGTCATTGTCATCGGCCAGCACGTGGCGCGCAGCGGTGAGACGCCGTTCTGCATCGGGCGCGCGTACGGGGTGGAACCGAACGCCATCCTGCGCGCCAACAACGCCACCATCATCTTCGCCGGGCAGCGCCTGCGCATCCCGGCGGTGCGCTGGTTCAACATCGCGTCCGGCCCGGTGTGCCAGCCGCAGTTCGAGTCGCCTTATCCACACCCGCCGTTTATCGGGACGACGCCGGTGCCCACGCCGCTGCCGCTGCCCACGGCCGCCGAAACCTCCACCGGCGAGCCGCCGAGCGCCGTGCCCACCCTCACCATTCGCGAAGTGGCCGCGCTGTGCATTGGCAACTGCAATGACCCGAACGCAGCCACCTATCGCCTGCGGATCATCGTCAGCATTGACGGCGGCATGGGGCCGTACACGGTCAACCCCGGCCCGGGCTTCGAATTCGATTTGGATTTCACGCGCTGCACCAGGGCCAACGGCATCGTCTCGGTGACGTCGGCGGATGGGCAAAGCGCCAGCGGCAGTTGGGTGTATGACGACGTGGCCTGCCCGACCTCCACACCTGCTACGCCCTGATTTCGAATCGCAACACTTGTTGTAAGGGCGTGGGGCAACCCTCGCTCTGGGCGACCACAAGGGTCGCCCCTACAATATCCTGTGCGGTCTAATCATCCTATGCGACAACTGACTCTGCGCCGACAAAGTATCTGGCTCATCGCCGGGCTGGTGCTGGTGATGTTGATCCTCGCCCTCGCGGGCCTGTTTGATGGGGCCGAGTTGACGGCAGTGAACCGCGCCTTTCAACTGCGCGGACGGCAGACCCCGGAAAGTAACATCGTCGTGGTTGCCATTGATGAGAACTCGTTTGGCAACACGTTGATGCAGTGGCCGTGGCCGCGCACCTACTTCGCGCAGATGGTGGATCGGCTGAAGGCGGGCGGCGCGAAATATATCGCCTTCGACATTTTCTTCCCCGAGCCGGAGCAATTCAAGCCAGCGACGTACACCTTTCAGGGCGAGACGTTGGCCGCCATCGCTGACCGCTACGGCGTGCCGCTGGCCGACCTCGCCAAAGCGAACGGCATGGAGTCGGGCGATGCGGCCTGCGGCGGGCAACCGCTCACCATCCCCACCAACCCACCTCAGCAACACCTCGTGCTGCGCGACAATTTGGAGGGCCTGGCCGGGCGCTATCAAGTTGAACTCGAGACCCTGCTGCAACTCAACAACCTCAAGAACCCGTGCGCCATCACGCCGGGGAGTCTCGTCCTGTTCCCCATCCGTGGGGCGATCAAGTACACGGTGGTTGCGGGCGACGATGTGGCGCGCGTGTCCGGTTTCTATCAAGTGAACGCTTTGGCGATTCTCGACGACAACGGCCAGCCGGCACGTGACCCGCTCACCGTCGGCCAATCGCTCACCGTGCAATTCGGTGATGCGGCGCTGGCAGCGGCGATGAAAGCCGCTGGCAACGTCATCCTCAACGGCGAGATACGCGAGACGGTGGAGGCGGGCGGCAAGCTGGTCAGCCTCGGCCAACCCATCGCGCCGTTGCGCGAGGCGATCGGCGGCTTCGGTATCACCAACATCCAGCGCGACGCGGACGGCGCGGTGCACAGCATTCAGGCGTGGAACACGTACAGCGGCGAGAAAATTTACTCGTGGCCCATCGTCGCCGCTTCGCTCGCCACCGGCCAGCCGCTCGACGCTGACCCCGGCCCCGAGTCGTTCACCCTCGGCGCACGCAGTGTGCCGCTCGACGCCGGCTTCCTGCGCGTCAACTTCCGAGGGCCGGAGGGCACCATCAGAACGGTCTCGGCGCTGCAAGTTGTCAATGGCGATGCGATCAGCGAAGACCCGAATGTGTTCAAGGACAAAGTCATCTTCATCGGCGCGACGGCGGCCTCGTTGCAAGACCTGTATCCCACACCCTTTGGCTTCGAGCGGCTGACCTCCGGCGTGGAGTTGATGGCGAACGCGTATGAGACCACTGTGACGGGCGATACAGTGACGCTGCTCTCCGGGGTGTGCGCCAGCCCGACGGATGCCGGGACCGGTTTCCTGCGGCTGTGTTCCATCTTCGAGCGCGGCATGATGCTGCTCAGTATCATCGTCTCAGGCTTGCTCGGCCTGGGCCTGCTCTTCATCCGCCAGCCCACCCGCGCGCTGGGCGCGCTGCTTGGCCTGATCGTGACTGGCGCGGGCCTGTGGCTGGCGGTCTTCATGCTGTTCAGCACCGAAATCCCGCTGGTCGCGCCACTGGCAACGCTGTTCGCGGCGTTTGCGGTGCCGGCGGCCGAGCGCGCCGCCAGCGAGGAATTTGAACGCCGGCGTGTCAAGGACATGTTCAGCATGTTCATCTCGAAAGAGATGGTGGACGAGTTGGTGGAGAAGGGCATTACGGATGCGACGCGCGGCAAACGGGTCGAACTGACCGTGCTGTTCTCAGATATCCGCGGCTTCACAACCATGTCGGAGAAGATGTCGCCGGACGAATTAGTCGCCATGCTCAACGAATACCTCGGCGCGATGACCGATGTGATCCACGAGCACGGCGGCACGGTGGATAAGTACGAGGGCGATCTGGTGATGGCGTTCTTCGGCGCGCCGGTGGCGTTGCCCGACCACGCCGAACGAGCGGTGCGCTGCGCGATTGACATGCGACTAGCGCTCGACCGGCTGCGGCAGAAGTGGGCGGGCGAGGGCAAGCCGTCGAACCTCGAGATGGGCATCGGCCTCAACACCGCCGATGTATTCGTCGGCCTGGTCGGCTCGGGCCAGCGCGTGAACTATACGGTGATGGGTGACGGCGTCAACCTCGCCAGCCGCGTGCAGGATTTGACCAAAGACCTCAAATGGCCGCTGCTCATCACCGAGTTCACCTACGAGCGAGTCAAAGATAAGTTCGATATTGAATTTGCTGAGGCGCGCCTGGTGAAGGGCAAGACCGTGCCGGTGGGCATGTATCGCGTCCTCGGAGAGAAGGGTGCAGCCGGCGAGCAACGCGTCCGCGCTCTATTTGCGTAGTTTTCACCGCGAAGACGCGAAGCGCGCAAAGAGAACACGAAGTCCTGTTGTTTCCTTTGCGATCTTCGCGTCTTCGCGGTTAGCTTTCTCCGAAAGGAAATGGCATGACCTTTGAACTGAAAGTGGAAAAGCTAGTGGAAGGTGCCGGCGCGACTCCCAAGAAAGGCGACCGCGTGCGTGTGCACTATACCGGCTGGCTCACCAACGGCAGCAAATTCGACAGCAGCGTGGATCGCAACGCCCCGTTTGAATTTGTGCTCGGCGTCGGGCAGGTGATCAAAGGCTGGGATGAGGGCGTGGCGCAGTTGAAGGTCGGCGACAAAGCCAAGCTCACCATCCCGGCCGAGTTGGGTTACGGCGCGCGCGGGGCCGGCGGCGTCATTCCACCGAATGCCACGCTGATTTTTGAAGTGGAGTTGCTGGGGATCAAGTAAGCGGTCAACGGTCAACACTGTTCACCGTTCACTGTTGACTGCTCGCTGTTTTCGCATGGTCCGTACCACCACTGCCTCCCAGCCCATGACCCGGCGCAGTTGCGCGTTGGGTTGCGGCGCGTGGCTGCTGGTCATGGGCCTGCCATTGTGCGCGTTCATCCTCGCCACGCAGGGGGAGTTGGTGTGGCGACGCGGGCCGGGAAACGGGGAAGTGGATCGTGTATTTCTCGTCAACGAGCCAGATGCGAGCGGGCTGGGGTACGAAGCCGCGCGGCTCACCGGCCCGGCTGGCACAGTCTGTGCGCGCACCACCGTTCGTTACTTCCTCTGGCGCAACGATGAGGGCGTAGATCAAAACGCCGACTACTGCCAGTGCTACACCACCAATGCGCGCGGGGCGTTGCAAGCCAGCGGCGCGTGTAATCCTTAATCCCTCACCCCTCATCCTCCCCGTCACTCTTGGGTGCATTTCAGTTTAGGGGCAACCCGCTCTCCGACCGCGTCCTCGCGGTCGGAACACCTTGCCAGAACGCCCGCGAGCGTCGCTGCGCTTATGCGGGCTTGGAGCGCCGATGCACGGCATCGGAC
>JBQTJD010000269.1:0-5336 GCA_052387475.1 Anaerolineales bacterium
TGCCGGACCGCACATAGTAGCGCTCGTGATGCCAAGGGCAGGTAATCAGCGCGCCCTCGAGCGATCCCAACGAGAGCGGGAGGGACGAGCCGGGGCACACTTCGCCGACCGCAAACAGTTCGTCGTCCACATTCGCCACCAGCGCGCGCACGCCATCAAGCGCCACAGGTTTCATCGCGCCGGGCGGCAGGTCTTCGAGCGCGGCAACCGGCCGGAAGACCGGCGCTTGCATGATGAAGGGCGGCAAAAATTGATTCAGTGAGATGAGGCCCTGCGAATTCATTAGCCCGGCCGGCGGCGGCGGCTCGTGGACGACGACTTCCTCGAAGCCGGGGAAGCCATCCCGCAATGCTTTTTCAACGCCACGTCGGAGGGTGAGGGTGGAACCTGCGCAACCCTGACACGCGCCGCCCATCTCCACGTGAACGATGCCGCCCTCGACCGAGATGATTTTCAAAACGCCGCCGTGCGACTCGATGTAAGGCAACACCCGCGCCAGCGCCGCCTCCACTTGTGAGATGACGGCTTCTTCGGGTAGCGCGTCGTACAAATTCAGCACCGAGTTGAGCAGGCGGTCGGCCTGCGCCGCCTCCACCAGCAGATGCCGGGCGTGGTGGTCTTCGAGGAAAGCGGCCAGCCGCTTGAAAGACTCGCGGTGCATCGCATCGATGCCCCGCAACAACTCCATCACCGCCTCGCGCGTGGCCGGGTCGGGATGTTCCTCAAATGCCGCGATTAGCCCGTCGAGGTGGGAAATCAACTCGTCAAGCGGAACGTGCTGGACATTGCCATTGTCGGGTTGGGTCATAATTAATGGGCGTGCGCGTGAGCATGGGTCTTGGATGGGCAATTGGCTGTGTTGCCGGTGCTGTGGCAGTCGCAATCGGCGCTGCACTCGCCGTGCGCGGGTTTGTTCAAGCCCTCAAAGGCGTCAGCGAAACGGCGCGCACCTTCCTTGTGGCCCAGGTCTGTCAAGCGATAGCGCCCCGGGCCAACAGATTCCAGCAGGCCCTCCGTCGCCATGCGCGCCAGATGCGGGGTGAGGTCGGGCGCCTCGGCGGGGAGGAAGCGGCGCAGGTCGGGCGCGGTAAGCGCCTCGCCGAAGCCCTCGCCGCGAAACCAATAGGCAATCTGCAAAATCTCGTCGCGCCAGAACAAATCGTCCAGCGCGCGGCTGCCGAAATTCATGTCACGGCCTCCGCGAGACGACCCAACGCGACCCGTCGCACCGTCGCCAGCACGTCGTCAACGGCCTTCGCCACCGCCGGGCTGAATCCCGGCCCCCAGCCGTCTTCGCCTTCGTCCGTCGGTTCGACCTCAATGACAATGATATCCTCCGGCCAGATGCCAAAATGCTCGCCGATGATGAGCAAATTGTCGAGGCCGACCACACCCGTCACCGCCTCGCCAATGCGCGCCTGAATTTCGTCTGGCGGCGGAAGCTTGTGCTCCCAAAGATAAGTGGTCACTGTGCCGGGCGTGTGGCCCCGGCTCACGGCTGAGAAAAGGATGACGCGGTGGTACGGTTCTGCCAGCGTTTGAAATCGTTGGACGACGGCAATCGGGCCGAAACTGAGGTCGTCCACCTCAATGTCGACGGGCCAATCCATCGCCGCCAGTTGTGGTGTGAGGATTGGCCCGAGCGACATGTCGCGCAAATTAGAATAGCCGACGCCAGCGATGAGCGTCCGCATACGTCAATCAACCCCGCACGCGCAGGTGTTAACCTCGCGCGTCACGCACAACGGACTGCCATCCACATGAATATGCGTGGTGCAGGGCATACACGGGTCGAAACTACGAATCGTCCGCAGGATGTCTATGCCTTTGTAATCCTCCGGGCCGCTGAAGGTTTCGAGGAGGGGCGTGTTGAGGACCGCTTCCTCGTATGGGCCAGGCGTGCCCCACGGGTCTTTGGGCGAGGCATTCCAGGTGGAAGGCGTGAGAATCTGGTAGTTCGCCAGCGCGCCATCTTCGATGATGGCATGGTGGGTGAGATAGCCGCGCCCTGCGCCCCAGTAGCCCACGCCAATCTGCACGCCGCTCTTGGGCGGCTCGAAAGGCGTATGCACCTGGGTCTTGCCCTGCTTCAACAACTCCATCCCCAGCAGCCAGTTGTCCATCGCCACCATCGCGGTGTAGGGGATGCAATACGCGCGGCCCCGGTTACGCTCGAAGGCGTTCCAGTCAGCCGGGATGTGCCACTCCAATTCGGACTCGGGCATGGCGGCACGCGGGACGGTCATCCGCAGACTCTTGCCTGTCGGCTCAATCAACCGTTTGTGCGGGAAGACCCCCCCGGCGGCGGTGTTCCACAAGCGCGTGGTGCATTCGGCTTCCATTGCCATCCGGTCCCAACGCGGCGCGGTGTCCCAGGTGTAGCGTTCTTTCCAACTTTGGCCGGTGGGGCGGGGTTTGGTTTCCTTGTTCCACATGTGATGCGGGCTGAGGGGCGCGCCGTTCGGGTCGGTCTTAAAGCGGTGGCCGTCCCAATTCTCGTAGTACGAATGCTCGACAAATTCTTCAATACCGATGTTCAGGTTTTGCAATTTCGTGGTGACGACTTCGCCGTTGACGATGGCGCCCGGCGTGGCCCAGCGCCGCTCGCCCCAGGCATTGGCGTTGGCGTAGGTTGCGTCGTAGGCGTCCGGGTCGTCCCAGATGCCGACGTCAATCATGTTGGCTGGGCGCGCGCCCACCTGCCGATAGCGCGAGTCCACATCGTAGAAGAAATCCACGATGTCATCCCAAATCGCCACGACCTTGCGGCTGTAGTCGAAGAACTTCTGCAGGCGCACAAAGTATTCGTTCATCGTCGTGAGCGACACCGTCGTCATCATGCCGCCGGGGATAATGGTCTCCGGGTGCGGGTACTTCGCGCCGATGACGACGTAGGCTTCGCGCGCCACGCGGGTCATGTGCAGGGCTTCGAGGTACAGGCCGCCGGTCAGCGGGTTGAGGTCGGTCATAATCGCGCCGATAGTGCCGTAGTTGTGCGCGTTGGCCCCCGGCGCGGGCGTCCGTTGCGCGCGCTCCCAAATTTCGGGGTTGGTTTGCTTGATGATGGCCTCAGAGTAATCCGGCCCGGCCAGCAGGAAGAGGTGGAGCGGATGGTCGTAGAGGAACTCCATGGAGAGGAGCATGTTGCGGATGACGATGCCGAGCGGCGGCGGCTTGACCGGGAAAGCCATTTCCATGGCCATAGCCGCCGTGGCAGAGTGGACACCGCCACACACCCCGCAGGCCCGACTGCTGATGAAGGCCGCATCGCGCGGGTCGCGGCCCTTGAGGATTACCTCGTAGCCACGAAACAGCGTCGCCATGGAGTTGGTGGTGAGCACCTTGCGCTCTTTGAGGTCCACCACACTATGGAAGGCCAGCGCCCCGGCCACGCGCGTCACCGGGTCAAAGTCCACGTCCTTGATGTGGCCGTTGCGGGCCAGCAGTTCGCGGATTTTGTCCTCGTTGTCGGCCAGTGAGGTTTTCTTATAGTCGTAGGGGTTGGCGACTCCGGCTTTGAGATAGGCCTTCCCGTTCTCATCAAATTCAATCGGCAAATTCTTGAAGCACATGATGACCTCCTCAACGTCCCAACACTCGGGCGACGGCGGCCAGATGACCATCCACCGCCAGCAGGCCGTCGAGCAGTTGGCCCAGTGCGCCGTTGATGGTGGCGAGTTTACTTGGTAAGGGTTGGGTGTCGCGCATGACCTGGCTCAACCCGCCCGCGAGTTGCACCAGATTCCGGTTTGCATTCCGCAGGGCAATGATGATGCCGAGCAAATAGACCACCAGCACCAGCACCACAATCAACACCACCACCAGGGTGATGTAAAACAATAGGGTTCCCATGACCGTCTCCTTTAGCCTTGGCTCTTGCCATTCGCCCGCGTCGCCAGCGTGGTCTCAATCGTTGCGGCGTGAGCGTTGATGGCTCCGGCGGTGGTCAGGATTTGTGTGGCGACGCCGATGGTGTCGTCCAGCGCCGGAATGTGGCTGGTGTTTTTGGCGATGCCCACGCCCGCGTCGCGCATTTCAGCGAAGTAGCGCTCGATACTGCGCGCCGCGTTGAGTGTGCGGTTAAGCAGATAGACCGTCAGCGGCAGAACGACCAACACGGCGACGGCCAGCGTTACGCCCCAAATGACATACACAATTGGGAGGGCGGTGGCTAATTCTTCGGGTGTCATCGCGCGCCTTCCTTCTGCCGGAGCACGGCTTCAATCGTTTTCACTAGGTGAGCGTCCACTTGTTGCAGGCCACCCGCCACCGCCGTCAGACCGGCGTTGAGTTTCGTCACTTCGCCGGGCAGGTGGCCGGTTTCCTGCTCGATCGCGCGCAGGCCCAGCCGCAGTTTGGCGAGGAAACTATCGGCTTTGCCACCGATGGCCTCCAGCGTGTTGGCGATTAGCACAAGATAGACCGCCAGTGTGCCGAAAAAGACGACAACCACCAGCGCGGAAATTACGGTGAGTAAAATCAGCATGGCTTATCTCCCACCCAGCACACACGCCGGACAACCCGGGCAACCGTCGGCGTGCTGTTCAATGGCGTTTGCGCCGCCCACGATTTTCACGGCCGTGCCCAGAATCTCACCGGCCAGCCGGTTGGTCTCGCGCAGAAGCGGGATGTGGATAGTGTTGTTGGCCACCAGTTTGCCCGTTGTCCAAATGTCCCCGGCGGCGCCGAGGATGCTCCGCGCTGTGCGGAGCACCAGCGTCAGCAATAGCGCTACCACAGCGGCGACGACCAGCAAGAGAACAATGGAAACTGACCAGACGGTGTAAACCATTTGTGGGGTCATACCTATGCCCTCCCGCGCCGCGCGTCGGCTTCGTGCAATGCTTGCGCGATTTGCCCGGCGTGGCCCAAAATAGATTCTGCGCCGCCGAGCAGTTTGGCCGCGACCTTGTTGGTATCTTGCAAGACCCAGATGATTTGCGTGTTCTCGCGGATTTGTTTGACCACGCCCAGAGCCACGATGGCATTGCGCTCAATGTTCTTGGCCGCCGCCAACACGGCCAATAACAGCGCCGCCGCAATCACCACAACGGCCCCCGCAATCCCCAGCCCGATATACCAGTTGGTGAGCAGTTGTGCATCTGTCATGGCTATGTCCTTTTCGCCCGGCTACCCATCGTCTGCCACGTCTCGTAGAAGAAGTGAAGCGCCCGGTTGAACAGGCTGGGCTTCGGCACGTGACCCCAGCCGCTGGGCACCGCGCCGGTGGTGCCCCAGCGCGGCTCGCGATTCTGGAATTGAGACGTCACCCGGCGCAAGCGGCGGATGACGGCCCCATACGTGCGCGAGGCATTGGAGGAGAAAATGGTGCCCGG